>JAEWNB010000194.1 GCA_023392945.1 Bacteroidota bacterium | reverse complement strand
CTATTGTAAAAATTCCTGATATCCTCAACATGCGATGATATATATGAATAATCCATAATCGTTATTTTTTGCAATAATAGTAAAAATAATAACAACAGATATTTTGTAAATTATTCTGTTTTGTAATGACGCTCAGAACAATCTTAAACGCATAAAACTATTAATCGAAATGCTCAAATAAATAGAAATTATTGTCAGAGTTGAAAGGCTTATTTTCTTTGCATTTTTAGAATTCTTGGTTCTGAAAACACATTAGAAAATTTGCTTTATCTCAGTTTTATCTCAGTGCTGTTTTTTTGTCTTTTTCTTTTAGTGTTAACTTGTTAGACAATATTAGTTTACAGCGTTTTTTTAGTTGGTTGAGTCGGGATGACAAAACGATTTGATAAAAGAATTAACCGAAACTATAAATAACATTGCAAAATATGCTATATAAAAACCAAATTACCATATAGTAAGTATGTAGTGTTACCAAATTTTGGTAAATATGATAATTCATTGAAAACAACATTAATTTACATTCAAATATTAAAGATATGCCACAACCAAAAGGAAAAACAGGTAATCCAAATGGAAGCCCCAAAGGTACGCCCAATAAAACTATAACTGAATTAAAAAAGTGGATAAATAAAATAATTTCTGATAATACAAAACAATTAGCGAGAGATCTAAATAACATGGAGCCGGTAGAGCGTTGGCGTGTAGTGGAGAAGTTATTACCTTATGTGATTCCCAAACAACAAGCAGTGCCGAGTGATATTGACTTCAATACTTTAACAGAGGAACAAATAGATATTATTATTAACCAAATAAATGATGATGATGAATAAATTAACAACTAAACTAACCAAAGAGGCAAAGATTATTTTATTAAATATCTTAAGAGCCCAACAGATAACACCTGAGCAGAAAAATAAACTCACGGAGCTATTGAAAATAGAAACTACAACCTATATTTTTGAAAATAGCATTTGTAGTCAAAATAATAACCGATAACTTGAAAATGACCCCCCGGTATCTTAAAAAATCATAAAAAATTGTATTTGTGCAAATTGAAAAAACAAGAAAAATACAATTTTAGTTCTTTGAATTAATATATCATTGGCAACTCGAAAGGGTTGCCCTTTTTATTATTTAAAACTATATTTTAGAATAATATGTGAAAAACAATAAAAAATGCTTATTGCAATTTATCTTATTCCTTTTTCATTTATAAAAATTCAAACCAAAATAAAAATTTTTATTTTTTGTTTTGAAAAAATATGTATTTTTGTGCATTGATTTTAAAAAGAACATATTTTTATATTAACAAAACCATTTTAATATGAAAAAATTTTATTTATTTTTTGTAGCGTTTATTTTTTGCACAACTACATTATTTTCACAAACAACTTCCCTGAATGAGGGTTTTGAGGGGAGCAACTTTCCCCCGAAGGATTGGTCAATTATTAATAATGGACAAACTAATACTTGGATAACTTCTACTTCCTATTCTCATTCGGGTGCAAAAAGTGCTTATATTTCATATGCGTATAGTAATGATGATTATTTGATTACTCCTGCATTGGTACCTCAGATTGGAGATTCAATTATTTTTTGGGCTATAAACACCTGGCCTGGGGAGTCTTATTTAGAAGTATTTGATATAAAAGTTTCAATAACAGGAGTAAATGCTTCGGATTTTACTGCCGATTTAGCAACTTCAATTACACCACCTACCACTTGGCAACGATATGCGTATGACTTAAGCGACTATGTAGGACAAACAATTTATGTGGCAATTCATGATTATACCAATGATGGCGGAGATCTTAATTTAGATGATTTTTCCGGAGTGCATCTTTTTGTTCCAACTTGCCCCAAACCTACTGCATTAACAGCTTCAAATTTGCAGACTACTAGTGCAGATCTTTCTTGGACTGCCGGAGGTAGTGAAACCACTTGGGATATTGAATACAAACTTGCTACTGATGCTGCCTGGACTACAGTTCCCGGTGTTACAACAAATCCCTATAATTTACCGGGATTGACTGCTTATTCATTATACAATTGGCGAGTTAAAGCAATCTGCGGAGCTTCAGATGAGAGTTTGTGGACCAACGCATCTTCATTCAGAACCCCCTGTGAGGCCGTTTCTACTTTTCCTGTGACAGAAAGCTTCAACAATACTTCTTTTCCTCCTGATTGTTGGACAGTAGCTCATACGGCGGGATCTTCAACCTATACATGGATCAGAGGTTCTTCTTATTATCACACCGGTTACGGTTCGGCCCAATCACTGAATACACCAGCTGGTAACAAAATTAATTTGGTTACCCCTTTGTTAGATATTCCAACTGCTGCCGGATATCAGGTTACTTTTTGGATAAATAGAGATGCTACAGGAACTTATTATCCTAATGAAGGAGTAAAAGTATGGGCTAATGTTAATCCGGATACTGTGGATGGGACTCCGCTGATACATATTCGTCGTTCAATAGATATTGCCCCTACTGAAGCAGTAACCGGCTGGTATGAGTATTCCGTTACTATTCCTGATGCAGGGATGCAATATATTATTTTTGAAGGGATTAGTGATTACGGAAGCTCAACCTATATGGATGATATCACCATAAGTGAAAGGCCAACTTGTCCTAAACCATCTTTTTTAACTGTTATTGATACTACCATTACTACCAACTCTGCTACATATGAATGGACGGTAAACGGAACCGAAACTGCTTGGATTTTAGAGTATAAACTGGATTCCGATACGATATGGACCATAGAAAATGCCACTTCAAATCCTTATACCATAAATAATTTCAACCCATCTTCTTTTTATTATGTACGTGTAAAAGCTGTATGCGGAATAGGAGATAAAAGTGATTATTGTAATACCATTTCTTTCCGAACAAAATGTACGACTTTTACCACCTTCCCCTATTTTCAGGATTTTGAAAATTCACTTTTTCCGCCTTTATGCTGGACAGTAGAACATACAGCGGGAACCTCAACCTATACTTGGATCAAAAGCACTTCTACGGTTCATACCGGTTCCGGAGCTGCTCAATTACAAGATCAACAACTTGGAAACAAAAATAATTTAGTTACACCGGAATTTGATATTCCGACTGCCAACACCCATGAAGTTAGATTTTGGATGTATCGTGCAAATGATTCCTATAATTATCCAAATGAAGGTGTAAAAGTATGGACAAATGATTCACCTGATACTGTTGGAGGAACTCCATTAATTCACATTCGGCGTGCTTATCAGCAACAACCGCCGGTTTCAGTTGCAGGGTGGTATGAATATGTTGTTATTATTCCTAATGCGGGACATCAATACATTATTTTTGAAGGTATCAGCGAATGGGGATCTTCAACCTATATTGACAATATTACTATTGGAGAAATTCCAACTTGTATTAGTCCTTCAAATTTTACTGTTATTGACAGTACCATTACTTCAACGTCTGCTTCTTTTAGCTGGACACCCGGTAATCCTTCACAAACAGCATGGATTCTTCAGTATAAGTTGGCATCAGAAGCCAACTGGAACAATGCTGTTACTGAATATGCCACTACAAATACTTATACTATAAGTAACTTATTACCTTCTACCTCTTATGAAGTACGTGTAAAAGCCGATTGTGGAAACGGAGAGGAAAGTTACTGGGTACTGGTTACAAGTTCTTTCCTTACCGATTGCGCTCTGCTTCCTGTTCCCTATGCTCAAAATTTTGATAATATTGGAAATTCAACATTTCCAATTTGTTGGAACACAATGAACTCTGTATATCTTACAACATATCCATACTTTAATGCACCTAATTCAATATATTTAAATTCCTCTGGGTCTCCCGCAATAGCAATTGTCCCGTTACTGGATATAGACTCCGTAAATTTGCTGCAGGTGACTTTTCATGCTAAGCAATGTGAAGCTTATTATGATGCTGAAATTGAAGTAGGTGTTATGACAGATCCAACAGATATCTCTTCTTTTACTACTATTCAGACGGTAGTTCCAACTTCAAC
>JAEWNB010000102.1 GCA_023392945.1 Bacteroidota bacterium | reverse complement strand
AGAATCATTACCCGCGCCAGTGACAACAATAATGTTCCAGTAAACAGCTATATTTTATTCGTTAAAGAATAGAATTTAGAATTTATAATTTCATTTTAATACAGACAATGAGAATTCACAAAGAAGGATATGTATCGATTTTAATCGCTACATTAGTTGTTAGTTTATCACTTTTTATCTATTTTCTTTTCACCTCCATCCTATTTACATTAATTCATCTATTTGTCTCTTTGGTCGGTATTGGTGTCCTCTTTTTTGTCATCCGTTTTTTCCGAGTTCCCTCAAGAGTTATCAATAAACTGGATAATGGAGTTATCTCTCCTGCCGATGGGACAATAGTGGCCATTGAGGAGTTTTTTGAATATGAGTTTTTTAAGGATCTGAGGATGAAAATTTCTATTTTCATGTCTGCCAACAATGTTCACGTCAACTCTTATCCGATTGATGGTGTGGTAGAATATGTAGCCTACCATCCCGGAAAATATCTGATTGCCAAACTGCCAAAATCATCCATAGACAATGAACACAACACCATCGTTGTTCGGAAAAACGAACGGGAAGTAGTTTTATTCAGACAAATTGCCGGAATTGTGGCAAGAAGAATCGTTTGTTACGCAAAACCCGGCTCAATTGCTGTGCAGGGCGAAGAAATGGGAATTATCCGATTCGGCTCACGTGTTGATGTCTTTCTGCCTCTGGATGCCCAAATTGCAGTTAAACTCGGTGACAAAGTTACTTCTAAAAAAACTGTCTTAGCTTATTTTTAATATAAGGATGCTATGAAGTTAAGCATTGTTATTGTCAACTATAATGTAAAATACTTTTTGGAACAATGTCTCTGCTCCGTCTATAAGGCTATGGAGAATATTGATTCAGAATTATTTGTGGTTGATAATAATTCTACTGACGGTTCACAAGAGATGGTCTCAACCAAATTTCCAAAAGTTCATCTTATTGCCAATAAAGAAAATGTAGGTTTTGCACGTGCCAATAACCAAGCCTTAAAAATGGCACAAGGCGAATATGTGCTGTTGCTGAATCCTGATACTATCATTCAACAAGACACTTTGCAAAAATGCATTGATTTTATGGATAAAACGAAAGATGCCGGTGGGTTGGGAGTTAAAATGATTAACGGGAAAGGAGAGTTTCTCCCCGAATCAAAACGTGGTCTCCCATTGCCTAACGTAGCATTTTATAAAATATTCGGGCTGTCGAAGTTGTTCCCTAAATCCAAAAGATTCGGATCTTATCATCTTACTTATCTTGACAACGATGAAATACATCCTGTCGAAGTACTTTCAGGTGCCTGTATGATGATTCGTAAAAGCGTCCTCGATCTGACCGGGTATCTGGATGAAGATTATTTTATGTACGGGGAAGATATTGACCTCTCTTACCGAATTCTCAAAACTGGAAATAAAAACTACTATTTTCCTAAAACACGCATTATTCACTACAAAGGAGAAAGCACTAAAAAAGGGACACTGAACTATGTTTTTGTATTCTATCGTGCTATGCAGATCTTTGCAAAAAAACATTTTTCACAAAAAAATGCCAGACTCTTCAACTGGCTGATCAATTTTGCTATTTGGTTTCGCGCTTCTTTGGCTTTAATAAAACGAATCGCCATTTCTCTCTTGCTTCCCATTCTTGATTTTGCTATTATATATGCAGGGATGCTGGCACTGTCACAATATTGGGAAGATGTCGTGTTGGCACCGCGAGACAGTGCATTTCCCCAAGAATATAAACTACTGGTCATTCCAATTTACATACTGATATGGCTGTTGGCAACTTTCTTCTTCCGAGGCTATCAAAAGCCTATTCAACTCAGCCGGACTAATAAGGGAATCATTGCCGGCACTATTGCCATACTGCTGGTTTATGCTCTTTTGCCGGAAAGCTTTCGTTATTCCAGAGCTATCATAATTTTTGGAGCTATGTGGACCGTGATTGCGATGAATACTATCCGCTACATCCTTCATAAACTCAATATCCGAAAATATATGCTCGGGGCTAAAGAAAACCGAAGGATTGTTATTGTGGGAAGCCTCTCAGAAGCCAAAAAAATTAGAAATTTGGTTCATGCTCTTTACCAAAAAACACAATTTACCGGAATTGTAACTCTGTCAGCTGATGAGTCATCGGATAATCTTGCACTCGGTTCACTTTCTCAAATCAATGATATAATCCCCCTATACAAAATTAACGAAGTACTCTTTTGCTCCAATAATCTTGAAAGTGATCAAATTATAGATTTGATATGTAAAATGAACCATTTTCAAGTTGATTTTAAAATCGCTTCCCAAGAGGGCAATTCAATTATCGGAAGCAATTCAATAAATACGACTGAAGAACTATTCTCCCATTGGCTTCATCCTATAAGCAAAAAAGAGAATCGATTAAAAAAAAGAGCTTTTGACTTTGCATTCTCGATGTTGCTGCTCTTGTCATTGCCCTTCAATATTTGGTTTGTGACAAAAAAGAACAATTACTGCAAAAATATTTTTTCTGTACTAACCGGCAACAAATCATGGGTTGGCTACTGTCCGGAGGAATCTGAAAATCTCCCTCCACTGAAAAAAGGAGTCCTCTACCCTACCGACGCCCAACTCCTGACGACAAGCGACCGGAATATGCTCCGAAAATTGAATGTGGTTTACGTACAAGACTATCAAATCAAGCATGATTTGCACATTCTATGGAAAGGATTTAAATATGCCGGACGTTAATTGAGAACACATTGCCGAGTATGGCCGGTTTTTATTTCTTTCCTATTACCCGAAAAATTCAAAAAAAAATTTTAATTTTGCAGCAAAATTTATAATCAATATGGCAACAACAAAACTGGGAAATTTCGAAGTAGAATTAGACGGTGACGGATTCATGCAAGAACCCGAGAAATGGAATGATGAATTGGCTAAAGAAATTGCAAAAACTGACGGCATCAACGATTTGACAGAAAATCATTGGAAAGTAATTCGCATAATCCGTAATAATTATGAAGAAAAAGGACTTGCCCCGATGGTACGTGTAATCTGCAAAGATTCCGGTCTTAAACTTAGAGATATCTATGAACTTTTTCCTTTAGGACCTGCCAGAGGAGCCTGCCGCGTTGCCGGCCTCCCCAAACCCGAAGGATGCGTTTAATTTCTTTAAATAACAATCATAATGACTACCTTACAAATTATTTCGCTTATTGCCCTGGCAATTTGCATCGTGATATTTTTGTTTTATTTTATTAGAATCCTCCGACTGGGAAAACCTAAAGAGTATTCCGTTAAAAGCGGAGATGTGAAAAAAGGAGTCGTATATTCCAATACGGTGGCTATGATGCCCAATAATAAAGAATCTGCCTATCTGCATTTGCCTTCTTATGCTCTGGGAATGTTATTTCATATAGGAACATTCTCTTCTTTTTTGCTTTTTTTCCTATCCTTCTTCAACTTCTTTAACCAATGGCTGCAAAACGACCGTTTTATCCACTATCTTATTCCGCTGTTTCTACTTGTTACTTTTGTTTGTGGCACTCTATTATTATATAAAAGATTTATAAACAAAGCTTTACGAACTCTTTCCAATGTTGATGACTACCTTTCCAATGCTTTTACTACTTTGTTTCATCTTTTCACGTTGCTTTATTTAACTTTTCCAAATCTTCCTACCATCATTTTCCTCTATTATTTATTTGCAACCCTTTTGTTCCTTTATATGCCGATTGGCAAACTTAGACACTTACTATACTATTTCTCTGCACGTTTCCATTTAGGTTTCTTTTTTGGTTGGAGAAACGTCTGGCCGATAAAAAAGGATTAAGAATTCTTTTCTATTTTTTGTTCTATTTAATTTCTTGAAGGTACTTTGGAATTATCCACTCGAGTAACTCCAGAGAAAAAATATTATATATCTGTTTATTCTTATAAAAAAGGCAATTTATATTTATCACCCAAGAATTCGGCAATTAATTACGTTATAAGTAAGAGAACATTAACCGAAAACCATGATAAAAAGATTCTTTTTAGTTGTTTGGGCATTGACATGCCTGAATATTGTTTTGGGGCAACAGCTTTCCAAGTCCGAAATTAAATCGTTCAGAAAATCAATCGGCATTCCCGAAGCTTGTTTTTATATTCCGCAAGGAACTCTTACATCGGTAAAAACGACCACTCCTGTCCAATCGTTTTGGATTTATAACTGTGAGATCACTAATGATCACTATAATAGGTTTTTAGAGGAGCTGAAAGAAAGCGGCAATGAAAAAGATTATCAAATTGCATTAATTAAAAGTGAACAATGGAAATTGATTGGCAAAAGTTGCATGGACTCTATTTACTTTTCACACCCCGCTTACCGCCTCTACCCTGTTGTCAATATCAGCTATGAGGCGGCTGAATTATTTTGCCAATGGCTGACCTCCAAACTAAAAGACAAAAGCTGGGAATTCCGCTTGCCTACGAAAGAAGAATGGATTTATGCAGCACAATGTGGACATCAAGGACTTTCGGCTGTCTATTCTTGGGGCAGCACGTTTTTAAGAAATTCTAAAGGAATCCGCATGGGCTGTTACCATTCTTTGGGAGACGAAAGTATCCATCAAACCGAAAACGGATATGAAATCATCTCACCCGAGAAGAGTAAACACAACTATTTCACCCTCATGATGGCTCCGTCGCAATCTTTTTATCCCAACGACTGGGGATTGTATAACATGAGCGGCAATGTGGCGGAGATGATTTCGGAAAAGGGAATTGCCATGGGCGGCAGTTGGCACGACACCGGTTATGATGTCAGGACAGAAAGTGCACAATCTTACACTGATGCCTCCCCTTTAATCGGATTCCGCCCGGTATTGGTTAAAAAATAACACTCCTATACTCCGAATTTCCGTTTAAAGGGATTATTATCAGGCATCCTGAATAATTGACAAAAAATCTGTTGGCTTTAGAAAAAGGAAAAGCACTATTTTGTAAGAGCCGGCGAGTCTTTAATAAGAGTATAATTATTCTCTTGCATAGAAAAATTAAGAATTTATTTTTCTATTGATCAATTATGATCTATTTATATTATATTTGAACCCTCTATGATGAAAATCCATAATGGTGATTTGGCAAGGGTATTCTTAACAATCATCACCGAAAATTATTGATTTAGCAACCTTTTTTATTATTAAATAACATATAAAATGAAAAAAACTGTTGTTAGTATTGTATTAATGTTGTTTTCAACATTGCTTTTGTTCGGACAAAAATCGTTGGATTTTAAGGGACAAAAAATTAAGGATTCAAGAATTTATTTTGTTTTGAGCGACTCCAATATGGAGTTTTTTACTCACGATCAAACAGAAGACGGAAAAGTAAAAATAAAAAACAGTCAGCTTTTTTCTCTTCAGGGCGGAAACAGTTGCAACATCTACCTTAAATGGCTCAATCCCATCAAGTACAGAATCACTTGGAAAGACAGCACTTACAGAGATGAAAGAGATGTGGTAATAGAAGATTTTATAAACTTACTGACAGCTCAATTCGGTGTTAATAGAAGTTATTTGACTGGAATGCAATTAATGTGCAAAAATGAAGAGGAAGAGGAAAATGAGAATGATACGAAAAATATAAATAATGATTATACTAATTTGTCAACATTACTCAATCAACTAGATTCCCTTAATCCAATAACTATACCTATGGAGATTGATGAGATATTTAAGAAATTATATAATATTCAAAACCCAACAGAAGTATTAAATACAATTGTAAGTTGTGAACAGGAAATACTTAAAATTAGTTCGAGATTAATTGAGATAAATAGTAAAACAGTTGAAATCCAAAATTTAGTAAAAGAAATTTATCCAGATAAGGATATAAATTTACTACATACTATTAACAGAATCGAAATTAATTTTTGGCTTGATGCAATAACAATGAATCTTGAAAAGAATAAGCTCTTGATAAAAAAGCTCATTCCGCTTATGGATATGCTCAAGAACTCCATCAAGGAAGAATCCGTGGATTCATTGACAAAAGGATTTTTCAGAGTTAAAAGTATAAGTTTTGATGATGGAAAGAAATTCGAGACCGTACTTACCATCACAAAATACAATTATAATAGCGATACCAAAGAATTTAGTAAAGACAAGGTAGTCAACACCACAAAATTAATCTTCCAGAAATACGACTATTTTGTAATATCCGTCAGCACCGGAATTTTTTATTCAAGCTCAACTTTAAATTACTATGGAGTTTCGACTGCCTCCAACGGAACGTTAACTATCAGTGAAGATAATATCACAAAAAGCTCTCCTGTAACAGCAGTATTTTTAAATTTCAACTTCGGCATCGGCTCACGTTATTTTGCACCGCTTGCTCAAATCGGCATTGATCCCAGCAAAAAAAGACCATTTTTATTGGTCGGATTGGGATTTTCCATTCCATCTGCCAAGATTGCTTTTTCAGCCGGTCCCCTATGGACATGGGCCCCGACTTTAAATAAACTTTCGCTCGGAGAAACCATCACGTCAACCACTGTTTTAGAAAAAGATATAATCTATAAATTTGATCTAAAACCCAAAGGATGGTATTTGGGAATTCAGTATAACTTTTAATTTGGAAATCCCAATTTAGTAAGATATCAAAGCGATTATTTTACTTTTTTCAGGGCTTTTATTACGGCATCTCCCAAATTTTCGCCTGCTTCTCCAAATGCACTGGCAATACGGCCGATATCATAAAATTTGTTTGCCATATCGTAATTACCGCTTTTAGCTTCTTCAACGACTATTTTTGCCAAAACATCAGTTGAGTTGGTCTTAGTAAAAATTGCCTCAATGCTAACCATTGATGGTCTTGTAAAAGGGCCTGCACTAACGCCCGGATCAATGACCGTTGTTTTGATGGTAACAGTGTAAGGGGCATCTTCAAAGTATCCACCCTCTAAAGCTATTGATTCGGTGGCAGTGATAAAGTCCTCGATTACTTTTTTTTGAAAAAAATCAGTACGATAGGAACTTTCCCAGTCGCTTTTCCACTCATCTCCCGAACCTTTTTTCTCTTTATTCTTAGACTTTACCTGTTCCTCCACATAAGCTTTTTCACTTTTGCCATCAACTTTCATTCCGCTATAATCAAATTTGAAATTAATATTAGTTTGTCCCTTTAAAAAAGCAAGATTTCCCGATTCAATTTTAACTTTCTGAGCATCTACATTAAGCATTGTCAATAATGCTATTACAATTACAAAAACAGTTTTCTTCATTTTTTTATTTTTTATTGATTTTATTATTAATTGGGTTAATTCCCAAAACTTTCTTTCGATTTTTACTCTTTTTATTTAGTCAGCGAATTTATAAAAAAATCACTATCAGCTGATAAAAAAAATAATATCTCTAATTTTTTTGTGATAGAAATTATCAATCACATCCAGATTCTATCAATTCAGAAAAGCAAAATATAGATTATCGCTTATTTATGCGGGCATTATTCCATTTCCAGGCTACACTGAAAGACAAAAAACCGTATTTAAGGGAATAGCCTGTTTTGGCAGGTCTAAACCAATCTACATTAAAATATCCCCACTTAAAAAGGAGTTCATTGGATGGGTTAACCATGATTGAGAGTCCGAGGCTCGGATAATTCATAAATCCGTAATTAAAATCGTTGGAAACAGCAAGCCCGCATTTATAATCGAAAACCGGAGAGAGCTTATAGTCTTTTAAAAAGCGCACCTGTAAATTCCCATAAACATCACCTGCAAAGGGATATATATCTTTGAAATACACTTCCGACTGATCAACCCACCAATCATACAATGTATAATAAAAGACTCCCACTCCACCTCCTAAAAAAATATATTGATTCATTTGTACCCCACCGGTTATAAATCCACCGCAACTCATCGGATTTCCACACTCATCAATATTAAGGTTCAGATGATAATCACATTCAATAATTAAACTGAAATAAGGGTGTTTTTTTGCCGTCTCTTGTGCACTACCCCATAAAGTAAATAACAAAAAGAAAAACATTAAAATATGTTTCATAATCGAAATTTTTAATTTTATTAAATAATGTATGCAAAAATAGACATTTTTATTCACTTAATAATCAGCTTCCAGATTTTCAATACTCCGTTATCGGATAATGAGCTGTAAAGATAAAAATTGAAACCGACCCTCCATATCGATATTTTTGTTACCTTTGTACCTCAAAAATGAGAAAAAGTAATCATATTAAAATTATTCAATACCAATAACATGCCCGAAAAAAAAGATTTCACAGACCGTTCCGTTGATTTAAATAATTATTACGGAAAAAAGCCTGAGGGAGAGATTCAGGCAAGGGAGTCAATAAAGAAGCCCACTCCACGTGCCGAAAAGGCAAGACAGACCTACTTTGATGCAAAATCATCCGTTTCGATGGAGTTCCCTTATTGGTACACACGCCGCTGGGACGAACTGGAAGGGGAAGTACCCATCATAAGAAGAGCGGAAGCCTTAAAAGCAGGATTCTCACACCTTACACCCACTGTTCTTCCGGGAGAACTTCTGGCCATGAGAAAAGCTTGCTACCTGCGGGGCTCCTACCCGATGCCATGGCTATCTGAAGCTTTCTTCCTCTCTAAGGAAGACGATATGTACAAAGAGGCGCAAAAGGCAGGAAAAGCAAGTGCCGATGAGGTCACTACTATGGGACAAGGGGGTGGTAATGTTACCGGTAGTATCGGAAACGTTATTTCTATTGCCGGAAAATTCGGCCTCCGTAAAGAGGAAATGCCTATCTTGGTTAAGACTGCAAAGAGATGGTTTAACAAATCAGTTGATGATTTAGGGCATAAGTATGAGCAGTTAGTACCGGGCTACGAAACTAAGGAAGAAATCATGCGGGCGGTGATTTGTATGTTCGATTCGGGTTATACCTTACCGCAAGGTCGTGAAGTTATCAATTACTATTATCCATTGCAATATGGGCTTGCCGGACTGCTGAATTTCTGCCAAGAAAAACAGGATGAAGCTGCCGGTTTTCCTGAAATGGACCGACTCTATTTCTATAAAGCTGTCCAGATTATGCTTGAAGGACTTCAGGCTTGGATCCTTAACTATGCCGGAGAAGCTCGTTTTATGGCTTTTCTGGAGAAAGAAAAGATCCAAAAAGCTGAGTATCTTGATATAGCCGAACGACTGGAGTGGCTGTCCGAACATAAACCCCGCAATTTTCATGATGCTCTCCAAATGACTTGGATAATGCATGTTACCGTGCTTAATGAAGATGCCATTTCAGGATTATCACCCGGTCGTCTGGGACAAGTGCTCTACCCTTTCTGGAAAGATGACATGGAAAATGGAACTCTTACAAGAGAACGCACCATTGAACTTCTGGAATGCATGCGTATGAAGTTTACCGAAATAGACTGCTTTGCCTCTATGGGCATAGTGGGCGGCGTACTGAGCGGGAATACT
This sequence comes from Bacteroidota bacterium, assembly GCA_023392945.1. Classification (GTDB taxonomy): domain Bacteria; phylum Bacteroidota; class Bacteroidia; order Bacteroidales; family WCHB1-69; genus JAGVVH01. Next base: position 18,083 of record JAEWNB010000102.1, on the reverse strand, counting down.
TTTAACAATCTCTGTATCGGTGGGCTAGATAAAGATGGCAATAGTGCCGCTAATGAGCTTGAAATGCTGATTCTCGAATCGGCTATGTCTTGCGATACTCCCCAGCCAACGCTGAGTTTGCTTTTCGACGAGAAACTGCCGGAAGAGTTTTTGCTAAAAGGAGTCGAATGTACTAAAATTGGAACAGGTTATCCTGCCTGGGTAAGCAATCGCGTGGCAATGGATTTTCTTCTCGATAATTTCAATAAAGAGGGTATGACGATGGAAGAAGCACGGGCATGGTCTATCGGAGGATGTCTGGAAACATCTCCGGGATGCTGGCTGCCGCTTGAACACAATGGAAAAATCACCCTGATTCCGGGAGGATCTGCTCCCGCTACGAGTGTGGGTGTGCATTTTATTTCTCTCCCTAAAGTTCTTGAAGCTGTCCTTTTTGACGGATTAGACAAACGAACCGGAAAAAGAGTCTATCCTGCCCATGGTTCTAAACTTGAATCCTATGAGGAAATATGGTCAATTTTTAAAAAATATTTCAGTCTTACCGTTGAAGTACTTACGCTGACCAATAATATTCAACACGATATCTGGGGAAAAGTATCTCCCTCTATCATCAACAGTATGTTGAAACCCGACTGCCTGAAAAATGGCAAAGATATCAGTCATAAGGGCTGTCGCTATAACCGAACTTTCAACGTGGAAATCTGCGGAGGTGTCAATTTGGTCAATTCTCTGGCTTCCATTAAGAAAAATATTTTTGATGACAAAAAATTGTCGATGGAAGAATTAAAAGCTGCCATTGAAGCCAACTTCGGATATATTTCGGCCTTGGAGACAGGCTCTTACAGTCTGGTTGAACAGGTTAAGACAGATGACTACAAAAAGTGGCTTAAGATACATAAACTGTGTAACGATGCCCCAAAATACGGCAATGCAGATCCTTACGTGGACAACCTCTTCAGAGATTGGCAGATTTGGTTCAGCAGCATGTGCAAAAACTACAAATCCCTATATGACGAGCCTCTCTATTCCTGCCAAATTTCAGTTTCAACCCACGGACCGATGGGCGCCGTAACACTGGCAACCCCCGACGGAAGATTGTGCGGAACCACTTTTGCCGATGGATCTGTATCGGCATATCCCGGAACCGACAAAAACGGACCTTATGCTCTCTTTGATTCCGCTACCTGCTATAATCATTCTTTGTCTCAAAATTCACAGCTCAATATGAAAATTCACCCCTCAGTAGTGAAAGGCAGAGAAGGATCACGTAAATTTCTGGAAATGATTAAGGCATACCTTCGAAAAGGAGCTTTCCATGTCCAATTTAATGTTGTGGATTCAAGAATGCTGAAAGAAGCCCAAAAACATCCCGAACAATATCGAGGACTGATGGTACGGGTGGCCGGATTTACCCAATATTGGGTAGAACTTGGTAAGCAAATCCAGGATGAAGTTATATCACGAACAGAATATGAACAATTAGGCTAAATCTTAGAAATTATGAAACATTATGACTGTAAATTTTACCTGAGCATTGATGTCTTTAAAGGCATCTGCAAAAGGACTAAGGAAAATATCAATGCCGATGATGCCGCATGTGACAATTTTGAAAAAGCACCTAAATGCAAATACTGTTCTCATTTTTCCTCAACTACCGATGATCTTGGAACTTGCATGAACAAATATGATGCTTATCCAGAAATGAATTCCAATACCTGCGATGACTTTAAACCCTAATTATTCCAACTTAAAAGGTTTTATTTTTGATATTCAAGGACTTTCGGTTCATGATGGCCCCGGCTGCCGGACGCTAATCTTTATGAAAGGCTGCACACTTAATTGTTTTTGGTGTTGCAACCCTGAGGGTATCAGTCCAAAGCCTACTGTAATGTACTATGAGGCAAAATGTATCGCCTGCAAGAGCTGTATGGAGAATTGTTCTTCTAATGCCATCACATTTGAAAACGGAAAATTAAAAATCAACCGGAATCTTTGTGCTGTATGCGAAAATCAGAATTGCTACAAAGAGTGTTATACGGATGCCCTTAAAATGTGCGGTTATGAAATCTCTATTTCAAAACTTATGGGGATTATTAAACGCGACCGACGTTTCTGGGGAAGTGAAGGCGGAATTACGCTGACGGGTGGAGAACCGCTGCTGCAAATCGAATTTGTGAAAGAATTGCTATCAGAATGCCACCAATCTTATATTCATACCGCCATTGAGACATGTGGAAATGTACCCAAGAAAAACTTTCAGGAGGTGATGCCTTGGCTTGACTGGATATTCTTTGACCTGAAACATTTTAACGGAGAAGAGCATAAAAAAGCTACCCATGTTGATAATAAGCAAATATTGGAAAATGCCTCTTTCGTTGCAAAAGAATTTCCCGGAAGACTTATTTTCCGATTGCCACTGATTCCCGATTTCAACGATTCTAAAGAAAATATTGAGGCCCTTATATCTTTTCTTAAAAAGAACGGTCGTAATGAAATCAATATTCTGCCCCTTCACCATCTCGGAAAAGAAAAATATCAAAAGCTCAACCGCGAATACCTTGGAACTCCATATTCGGTCCCTACTAAAGAGAAAATAGCAGAAATTGAAAGAATGTTTACTTCTTCCGGCATTAACTGCTATATAGGAAGCGGTACCCCTTTTTAAGAATCGTTCCAAATTGAAGACTCATTCCTGATACCCTAAATTACTGTTTTAAGGAATTTTTTCTATAATCATAAATTGATTATAAGAATTAATATGATAACCGACTAATATCAAAATTAGTTACATGGAATATGAATATTTCTGATGAATAAATGTTATTTTTGCACTCTCAATTAATATAAGATGGCAATTCTAAGCGAATATTCTTTATGGTTTCTTCCATTAGCTCTTCTCATAGGTGCAATTTATTCATTTATATTATATTATAAAAATAGTAATATTGATTACGATAAGTCGTCTCTGATCATAATGGCTGCCCTAAGAGGCGTTTCCATCTCCTTGATAACTTTACTTTTTTTGGCGTTGATGGTTAAACTTACCATAAAGCAAAGGGAAAAACCCATCGTTGTTTTTGCAGTTGATAACTCCGAATCGATAGTATCGGGAAAAGATTCAGCTTTTTATAAGAATAGTTTTATTCCCCGCGTAAAGGAATTTATTAATTCTTTCGGAAATCAATATGAAGTGCAAACCTATCTGATTGGAGATGAAGATATTCTTGTGAATTCTAAAAATGGAGAACCGGCTATTTCGTTTACGGATAAGACGACCAACATATCCTCCATTTTTGATAATATTGCCAACTTTTATGTAAACAGAAATATAGGAGCAATGGTGCTTCTTTCTGACGGTATCTATAATAGCGGTGCAAATCCCTATTATAAAGCTGAAAAGATGGCTTTTCCCGTTTATACTGTGGGACTGGGAAATAACGAACTTCAGAAAGACCTTTTTATTCAAGGCATTAATCATAATAAACAAACCTATAAAGGGAATTTCTTTCCTGTTGAAATAAAGGTCGCTGCAAATAAACTTGGAGGTAAAAGTGCAAAACTGACTGTCGAGGATAAAAATGGCGAAATATTTTCCAAAAATATAACCTTCAGCAGTGCCAATTATTTTGAGACTGTTAAACTCTCTATTGAAGCCAAAGAAAAAGGAATAGAGCATTTTAATGTCAAACTTACTCAACTTGAAGGTGAAATCACCCATAAGAATAATCAAAGCTCCTTTTTTATTGAGGTGGTCGATGCGCGAGAGAAAGTCCTCATTCTCTATAATTCACCTCATCCGGATGTCAGTGCCATGAAACATGCGCTGGAGATTTCCGACAAGTATCAGGTGGAAGTTATGACTCCCCAAGATTTGAAAAATACTCCCGATAACTATTCTTTGATTGTTATGCATCAACTGCCTTCAAAGACAAACCCCATCTCCAACTTATTGTCTCAGATTCAAAAAGAAGGGATCTCTGTTTTGTATATTTTAGGAAGCCAGTCTAATCTTAGTGCATTTAATTCATTGAATGCCGGATTAATAGTTTCCCAAAATAAAAATCTCTTTAATGATGCAATCCCTTCCTTTAATAACAACTTTACCTCTTTTACCTTCTCGGAAGAGACAAAAAGAATGCTGAATAACTTCCCTCCTCTTCATACTTTCTTCGGTGATTATAAATCGGCAGTATCTTCGAATATCTTTATGTATCAAAAAATCAACAATCTGATTACTCAATACCCCTTAATCCTATTCAATGAGGTTAATGGAGCCAAAACAGGTGTTATTGCCGGTGAAGGATTGTGGCAGTGGAAACTTTATAATTTCTTGTATGCTCAAAATCATGATGCTTTTAATGAGATTGTTAATAAAATGGCACTTTTCCTTTCCGTGAAAAGTGACCGCAGTTTCTTTCGGGTGTATGGAAAGAATATTTTCGACGAAAATGCTCCTGTTGAATTTACTGCAGAACTTTTTAATGAAAGCTATGAGTTAATTAATGACCCGGATATAACCATGGTCATCCTTAGCGAAGAGGGGAAAAAATATAGTGCGCATTTTTCTAAAATCAATAATTCTTATGGACTCAATATCGGGGAACTGCCCATTGGAAACTATTCCTGGACTGCTTCTGTAAAATATGGAAATAAAGTTTATCAGAAAAATGGAGCATTCACTGTTAGGGAAGTAATGCTCGAATCTATGAATATTGTGGCTGATTTCGAACTTTTGAAAAATATCTCTTATGCTACTAAAGGGAAGTTCTATACTCCTGACAAAATGCAGCAAATCAGGGATGAAATAATGCATAATGATCAAATTAAATCTGTGGTGTCTTATAATAAACACTATAGCATGATGTTGAATTCATGGTGGTATTTCATTGCTATTGTGCTTCTTTTGGGTATTGAATGGTTCTTGAGAAAATGGGGTGGCGGATATTAATTGAGTTTTTTTAAACAATGATGATGAAGAAGTTACTATTTGTTTTAATACTTTTGTTTTTTGCTAACTGTTTGCCGGTTCATTCCCAACAGATAGCATTACTCAAATATCGGGGTGGTGGCGACTGGTATGCCAATCCTACTTCTCTTTCCAATTTGATTAAATTTTGTAATGAAAATCTGGGAATGTCTCTGAATAGTTCTTATGCAACAGTTGAGGTCGGGAGTCCTGATTTGTTCCAGTATCCTTTTATTCACATGACAGGACACGGAAATGTCATTTTTTCAGAAGAAGAAGCACTAAATTTGAGGAATTATCTTATGGCAGGCGGGTTTCTCCATATTGATGACAATTATGGTCTTAACAAATTTATTCGCGCCCAAATGAAATCTGTCTTTCCTGAAGTGGACTTTGTTGAGTTGCCTTACAATCATCCGATTTTTCATCAAAAATATAAATTTCCCGGCGGACTTCCCAAGATTCATGAACATGACAACAAACCTCCTCAGGCTTTCGGTATCATTTGGGAAGGAAGATTGGTTTGTCTGTTTACTTATGAGTGTGATTTAGGGGATGGATGGGAAGACTTTGAAGTACACAAAGATTCACAAGCTATCAGGACCAAAGCACTGCAGATGGGTGCAAATATTATAGAATATGTGTTTACTGAATAAAAAAAACGGCGATCTGTAAGCCGGGTTCTGTAAATTTCTGTCATTTATCTAGGCTTTTCGTTGCCAAAAAGCTCAATCAGCCTACCCACCGAGTTGGACGAGCAGCCCTCAAACCCCGGCTTATTTGGCCTTTCAACCCATGAGGTTTACCCCCGCCGAATATCACTACCGACGTCGTGAGCTCTTACCTCGCGTTTTCACCCTTACTCCGGTATTGCCGGAGCGGTTCTTTTCTGTGGCACTCTCTGTAACTCCTTTCGGAGCTCCTTCCCGTTAGGAAGCATGGTGCTCTGTGTTGCCCGGACTTTCCTCTCCCTCAATAAATTGAGGCAGCGACAGAACAATCGCCGTTTTTTATCAGGGATTTCTCCCTATTTGTATATTTGAATAAATTGATTAGTCGTTAAGCAGTACCGGCATGATTAACATCAATAGAGATTCTTCTTCCGAGAACTCTTCTGAAGGTACTATCAGCGCAGCACGAGTAGATTGAGACATTTCAATACGAATTTCAGGAGAATCCATGTTTTCTAACATCTCTCTGAGAAATCTCGAATTGAAACCGATATTCATTGGTTCTCCGACAAATGTTCCGCTGATGCTTTCTTCTGCCTTGTTGGAATAGTCAATATCTTCAGCAGAAATAGTGGTGGTCTCTTCATTTAATGATACCCTTACCTGAAAAGTCGATTGATTTGAAAAAATACCGACACGACGAATCGATTTGAGAAAATCTTCACGGGATACAATAAATACGTTGGGATTATCTGTGGGTATAACCGCTTCATAATTTGGATATTTTCCTTCTTTTAATGAAGAGAATAAAGTAATATTGCCAAAAGAAAACTGAATGTGATTTGAATCAGATGAATATTCAACTTTTACCGGTTCGGATAATCCCAATAAGACATTCTTGAGCTGAGAGATAGGTTTTTTAGGAAGTATAAAGGAAGTAAAATCATCCGTCTTTACACTGGTATTTCTGTATCTTGCCAATTTGTGGGCATCTGTTGCCACAAAAGTAATGCATTCACTTGATAATTCACATAAAACGCCCATCATGTTTGGTCTCAATTCATCATTGCCTGAAGCAAATAAGGTCTTACTTATAGCCCTATGTAAAATATTGGAATCAATTTCAAAAGAGTTGCTCTGTTCCATCCTCTTAATCTGTGGATATTCATCCCCTGCAAAACAGGGAGAATCATATTCTCCATTGGCAGCAGTGAATTTAACCACCTTGTTCTCTTCATCAATAGCAAAAACAATCGGTGTCTCCGGAATAAGTTTTAATGTTTCCAGTAATATCTTGGAAGGAACGGCAACTGAGCCCTCTCCTTCTACATTCGATAATTCAATTACAGCACTCATTGTGGAATCCAAATCTGATGCAGTTAAAGTGAGATTCTCTCCTTCGATGGTGAAAAGAAAGTTATCTAAAATCGGTAATGTGCTGTTTGTGCACAATACTCCACTAATGGCACTTAAGTTCTTGTATAGAACATCACGGGATACAATGAATTTCATAATATTTTCTTTTTAAATCAGTGTGCAAATATACATTTTTTTTTATTTGATTTTAAAGTTCCATTTTTTTTCTATTTTTGCTTCTCTATTAAATACTTGCAATATGATTATAGAAATTTGTGCCAATTCTGTGCAGTCTGCAGTAAATGCACAATTGGGAGGCGCCGACAGAATTGAACTGTGCCAAAATCTTTCCGAAGGCGGAACTACTCCCTCCTATGCCTCTATCTCTTTTTGCGTCAACTACCTCAAAATTAATACTTTTGTTCTAATTAGACCACGAGCCGGCAATTTCAACTATTCCGATTTGGAGCTCGAAATCATGAAACAAGATATTGCTCAATGTAAGAAACTGGGGGTGAAAGGAATTGTGGTTGGCTTCCTCTCTGAAGATGGTTCGGTTGATGTTTCTAAAACCAAACAAATTGTTGAAATGGCTTCTCCCATGGAAGTGACTTTTCACAGAGCTTTTGACAGAACTTCCGACTGGGAAAAATCATTAGAAGATATTATCCATTGCGGTTGTCACCGAATTCTGACTTCCGGTCTCTGCAACAGCGCCTTGGAAGGGGTTTCTAATCTGCAGAAAATTATCAGTAAGGCAAATAACCGAATAATTATTGTCCCGGGAGGCGGAATCTCTCACCATAATGCTTTGGAAATTGCTTCTATAACTTCTGCGACTGAACTACATGCCTCTTGTAAAGATTTTTTTATTATGCATCATAATGTAAAATATTCATCACCTTGGAATTCATCTCCTGACGGCTTTTTTGAAAGTGATGAATTTGAAATAAATTTATTGAAAAAACTTTTTTCTGATAATAATCAAATCTAAGAACTATTATGAATATTCAAGATTGCATTAAATTTTCAAATGAAAATCCTATTTGCTATTTAGCAACAATGGATGGCAATGAACCCAGAGTGAGAGCTATGGGCTTCTGGTTTGCCGATGAAACAGGTTTCTATTTCCAAACCACTACCAATAAAGAAATTCCTGCCCAACTGAAGAAGAATCCTTTTGTTGAAGCTTGTTTTTACAAACAGGAAGGAATGATGGGAACCATGTTGCGTGTTTCCGGAGAAGTTCAATTTATTGACGACATCTCTTATAAGGAAAAAGTCATCAATGACCGACCTTTCCTGAAACGTTTCGGTTTGACTGCCGAAAGCCCCCAATTGTTCCTTTTCAAAATCAGCCACGGGAAAGCTCATTTTTGGAAAATGGAAAACAATTTACTTCCTAAGGAATATATAACTTTTTAATTGCAGTGCTGACAAAACTAAAACACAACGACCCCACTCTCTTTCACAAACAAAAAAAAAGCTAAGTTTTTAATGCTTAGTGTTGAATTTTCCCCGTAGGCAATGCATCCCAATTCCTTAAAAAATAATTCTCTAAATCAACGGGCAAACGTGAGAAACATACCGAAATTCTCAAAAAAAATTTGACCAACATCTCTTTCGAGAAAGAATAAGCCGAAAATCTCACTGCCAGAGGAGAGCAGTTACACGACTATTCTCCTTATTTTAGAAAAGCACCACCTTTTTATCAAAATTGTACAAAAAGATAAAGATATTGTAATTGAAATAAAAAAAAGTTATTTTTGTGAGGTCAATATTTAAACGAGTAAAAATAAATTATTAAAAAGAAAAAGTTTTTTTTCAGAAACATTTTCTTTTGCATAGTCTATAAAAAGAAGATTAGTTTAATAATGAGAAAAAATTGATTAAAGAAGAGATAATAATTAATATTAAAAAAATGGGTAAAAATAATCATATAGAAACATTGACCATCTGTCAGTTTTTATGCATTTTAATTTTTTGTTTCATTGCAAATTCTTGTGTAACCAAACAAATTGCCTATAAAGAAATAAAGGCAATTGATACGGTTGTTTTGGATTATCAAATAACCAAAATCAGATCCCTATATAATCCGGAATATAACACCCAAGTAAATACTTATTTTAGGAATTACGATACTGCATTTGCTTTTTGTTTTTGTATTGATTCAATTACTCCGACAACTATTTTGCCCATAAGAGCTCGAATAAACAATTATCTAATCGAAAATAAAGATTCTTTCATTATACAATACTTATACGAAAGTCGAAATAATAACAGGTTCTATAGGATTCATTCCGATAAAACAATTGATACGCTTTCTTTATATCTGGGAAAACGTGACAATGAAGATCTTGTATTAGGAAGTATGTCATTTGGAATGCCGTTTAAAATGAATAAAGAAGGTGTTCGTTTGTATTATACGGATGTATTCTTAATCAGTACTTCATCACAGAACAAGGTCTCTAGGATCAGAAAATTCTCACATGGATTTGCTTCCGAATTGGAGATAGGTAAACACGAGATTACATTTGATGGAAAAACAATAGGTGCTTTTCCAAAAATCCATTTTTCTGATAGTAGCTATAATCATTATTGGCCGTGGATTGCCCTCAATAAAAACTTGGATTTTGTTACCTGCTACTTCTTTATCGACAGCCTTTTTGTCACTCATCCGGATAACTCTCAGGAACATTTTCCTTTATTAAGCCGATATAAAACGGAGCCTTCAAAAACCATGGATGCAAGCAAGATTTTTGACTATGAATATTTATCAAGAGATGCCGCTGCACGACTTTCTTATATGTATCTCCGGTACGATTATTATCGCAATTTGTATTATGTTGTTGCTGCCAAACCTATGCCCCATGAAAATGAAGACGGTACGCGCAACAATCCGGCTGATAAGCCTTGGTCTTTGATAGTCTTAGATTCTACTTTTTCTCAAATTGCAGAAATAGATATGCCTGAGCAACTTAGTAAACATGAAATCATGATCACCAAAGAAGGAATTGCCGTCATGGACGAGAACCTGACCGCTCAAAATCCCGGCAAAAGTGTATTTGTTATATTTAAGCTGAAATGAAAAAATTTATATTCTTATTAATTTCAGTGTTATTCGCTGTTTCCTGTTATTGCCAGAACCAAGATCAGAAAGCCGAATATGAAAAAGTAAGTCGTTTTTTTAATAATTATATGAAAGAAACTTTTCCGGATTTTACTATTGTTGACGGCGAATATCTTTTTATTTTACGCAGCGGATGCTTGAACTGTGTTAAAAATGCAACGACTATTTTATTATCTCATCCGGAATATATCAAAGATCATTATCAGGCAATTTTAATATCCGAATATTCAATGAACTCTTTTTCCGATAAAATATTCACTTTAAACAAGAATATATTGTGCGATAAAAGCAACAAATTGGATAGAATGTCTTTCGGTATTTATGGAATTGCCGTATTAAAAGTTAAAGACAAAAAGATTGTAGCTTCAAAAAGTATAACACCACAAGATTTTGAGAAAGGGGTAGATCTATTTTTCACCCCCTTGTAATTTCATTTGAACATTCCAGATTTTTTCATTTCCCGCCAAAATTAAAGCACAACTACCCCACTCTCTTTGACAAACAAACTGAATGCTAAGTTTTTAATGCTTAGTGTTGATTTTTCTCCGTAGGCGATGTTTCTCAATTCCTTAAAAACAATTCTCTAAATCAACGGGCTAACGTGAGTAGCATGCTGAAATATTCTAAATATCAATATTCTCTTCTTTTTCTATCTGCCAACTTCTATTAAATAGTTGCTCTTTCGTTTTGAATAACATTTCTTTCGTTTTGAATAACGTTTCCTTCGTTTTGAATAGCATTTCTTTCGTATTGAATAGATTCTTCTTCGTATTGAATAGCTGCCAAATCGTGTTGAAATGTATGGTACGAAAAACAACAAAGAGGATCGAAAGTCTTTCAGTAATTATGGGATTGCCATATTAATGATTAAAACAAAAAGATAGCAAAAAAAAATCATTCATGAGTCAATAAATCAGCCAAAAGCAGGTTTCTGGGGAATTTTGTTTTGCTTATGAGAAAAATATTTTATTGATTATAAATACTTTAGATTAATTTCATAAATTTTTTTACCAAAAGTTATACATTCTAAAAAATGTTATTGTATATTTGCAACTCATAAATTAATAACCATCTAACATTTGGAGGAGCGCTATCGAATAAAAATTTACCTTTTTTAGAATAATAATCCAAAAGAAGGGAGCCAACATGAATGCGATAGCACTTAGTGACAATGAGCTTATAGCTCGATACGTAGAGGGTGATGAATCTGCTTTAAAATCCTTGATTGTACGCCATCAAAAGAAGGTTTTTTCTTACATTATGCTTTCTGTAAAAAATCGTGAACTGGCAGAAGATATTTTTCAGGATACCTTTATCAAAGTTATTAATACTTTAAAAACTAATAACTATAAGGAAGAAGGAAAATTTCTTCAATGGGTTATGCGAATAGCCAATAATCTTAAAATTGATTATTATCGCAAAAATCAACGGATGCCTGTTTATGAAACTGCCGGCGAGTTCGATATTTTTGACATTATCTACGGCACTGACCCCTCCGCCGAGGAAAAAATCATTACTGAACAAATCTATGCCGAAGTGCAACAACTTATCAAACTTCTTCCTGATGAACAAAGAGAAGTACTGGAAATGAGAATTTATCAGGATATCAGTTTTAAGGATATTTCCGCCATTACCGGTGTGAGTATTAATACTGCTTTGGGAAGAATGAGGTATGCCCTTATTAACCTTAGAAAAATAATCAAAGAAAAAAATCTTATTTTATCTTAATAATCTATTTCATTACTAATTTTAAAGCCCTTTATGAGGGCTTTTTTTTATTTCTTTTAATTATTATTTAGAAGGAAGTATATGCACTTTTTCTGCTTCTTTTTTTGTATTTTTGCAGCCTGATTTATCTAAATCATGAGCGAAGATTATATCATAATTAAAGGAGCTAAAGTCAACAATCTTAAGAATATTGATGTGGAAATTCCACGGAATAAACTGGTGGTCATAACCGGTCTTTCCGGCTCAGGGAAATCTTCTTTGGCTTTCGATACATTATATGCTGAAGGTCAAAGACGCTACGTGGAAAGCCTGAGCTCTTATGCCAGACAATTTATGGGAAGAATTTCGAAGCCCGAAGTTGACTTTATTAAAGGGATCCCCCCTGCCATAGCTATCGAACAAAGAGTAATCTCCCGAAATATTCGTTCAACGGTCGGAACTTCTACTGAAATTTATGAATATCTGAAATTGCTCTTCGCTCGTATTGGGCACACATTCTCCCCAATTTCCGGGAAGGAAGTTAAAAGAGAAAACATTTCTGATGTCATAGCCTATATTAAACAAATCCCTCTTGACTCAAAGATCCATGTGCTTGCTCCAATTCAAATTGTTTCAGGACGTACTATTCTGGAACAACTTGAAATCCTCCAAAAACAAGGTTTTAGCCGCGTGATTTTAAATAAGGAACTATTCGAAATTGAAGAGCTTTTAAGTAAGAAAAAAAATATTAAAAGCACTGCTGTCTATACACTTATCGACCGCTTTAAGTCGGATCATATTCCGGAAAATATTACCAGACTTTCAGATTCTTTGCAAATTGCTTTTAATGAGGGAAAAGGAGAATGTGTCATTCAAGTAGAAAATGACACAATTACTCAAAAACATTTTAGTAATCTCTTCGAAATGGATGGAATCTCATTTGAAGAGCCCTCAGTAAATCTTTTCAGTTTTAACAATCCATTTGGTGCTTGCAAAACTTGTGGCGGTGTTGGGGAAATATTGGGTATTGACCCTGATCTTGTAATCCCTGACAGGACTTTGTCTGTGTATGAAGGCGCTATAGCTTGCTGGAAAGGTGAAAAATTAAACGAGTGGAAAACTTTATTTATTAAGAATGCCATTAAAAAAGATTTCCCTGTTCACAGAGCTATTGAAGATTTGACAACTGAAGAGTATGAACTTCTCTGGAATGGGGATGAATCCGCCGGAATATATGGGATCAATCAGTTCTTCTCTTTTGTCCAAGAAAATATTTATAAAATTCAATATAGGGTTTTGCAATCCCGCTATCGTGGCAATACAAAATGCCCTGATTGTAACGGCACCCATCTTCGTAAAGATGCCAATTATGTTAAAGTAAATGGAAAATCTATTTCTGATTTAGTGCTCGAACCTGTTGAAGAGCTTTATAAATTCTTTTCTGATTTTAAGTATATTAATCATACTGAAAAAGTTATCTCGCAACATATCATTCATGAACTCTCCAACAGACTGAAGTTCTTAAATGATGTTGGCTTGGGCTACCTTACGTTGAACCGACTTAGCCGTTCGCTTTCAGGCGGAGAATCTCAACGTATTAATCTTGCCACATCTCTCGGAAGCAGCCTGGTAGGATCCCTCTATATTCTTGATGAGCCCAGTATCGGGCTCCATTGTAAAGACACTAATAATCTAATTCTTGTACTGAAAAGATTGCGTGATATTGGGAATACCGTCGTGGTAGTTGAACATGATGAGGAGATTATTCGGAGTGCAGATTATATTATTGATATTGGTCCAAAGGCCGGAAAATTAGGTGGAAATGTTGTCTTTAAAGGTATATTTAATGATCTTTTAAAACAACCCGATAATCTTACTGCTGCCTATTTGCGTGGAATGGAAAATATTAAAACTCCTGAACCTCTTTCTATTAAAATTCCTGATCAAAGAAGAAAATGGAAAAATTTTATTGAGATTATTGGAGCTAAAGAAAACAATCTCAAAAATATCGATGTTAAAATACCTTTGGAGGTTTTTGTAGTGGTTACCGGTGTGAGCGGTTCCGGAAAAAGTTCTCTGATTAGGAATATTCTTTATCCTGCACTTAGAAAAAAACTAAATGAATCAAGTGATAAAGCAGGTAAATATTCAAAAATTGACGCTGATTACAACAAAATTGATGAGGTTATCATGGTTGACCAAAATCCTATTGGCCGCTCCTCAAGATCCAATCCGGCAACCTACATAAAAGCGTATGATGATATCAGGGAACTATTTGCATCTCAACCATTGGCCAAACAACGAAACTATAAGTCAGGTTTCTTTTCGATTAATATTCAGGGAGGACGTTGTGAGGAATGTGCCGGGGAAGGTGTTATCCATATAGGCATGCAGTTTATGGCCGATGTTGATTTGGTCTGTACTGAATGCAACGGCTCCCGCTTTAAGGAAGAGGTACTGGATGTTAAAGTAAATGGCAAATCTATTAGCGACATCCTAAATTTAACCATCTCTCAGGCAATAGATTTCTTTCAAGATCTTCCCAAAAACAAATTGATTGAGAATATTGTAACTAAGTTAACCCCTCTGCAAGAAGTAGGATTGGGATATCTCAAACTGGGACAATCCTCCTCAACTCTTTCTAATGGGGAAGCCCAACGTGTGAAATTAGCTTATTATTTATCACAAGAAAATAGCCATAAAAAGTCTCTCTTTATTTTTGACGAACCTACTACCGGCTTGCATTTTCACGATATTAATAAATTATTCCAATCTTTAAATAAATTGATTGAAATCGGAAATTCCGTTCTGGTTATTGAACATAATCCCGAAATAATTAAATGCGCTGATTGGATTATTGACCTGGGTCCTGACGGAGGTGAACTTGGTGGAAATATTGTCTTTGAAGGAACTCCTGAAAATATCGTTAAATGCAAGAACTCCTATACCGGTAAATTCTTGTTTGGTAAAATTTAATTTCCCATCCCTGCTCCACTAAACATATTTTTGCTCTTTTTTCTATTTTTCCGCTTTGCTATATTATTTATTTCAATAAAAATAGATATTTAAATCTTAATTGTCTTTAACGCAACGAATTGAATAGCCTGAATTTTTCTTGTCATTTTTATAATGAACAATAGCATCCAAATAGGATAATGAAATTGCCTTAGCATGAGTTTCAGAATTTGATGTAGAGCTCCACCAATATCCATAAAAACCGATTTGAGAATAATAGTCTTTGATAAAATTTCCATTTGGGAACCTTAATGCTCCCGGCAGAGCATTGAATGACAGATTATTGATTTCGTTTTCATGGAGGGCAATATTTTCACTGATTGAAGGATCTGGAGATCTCTCATTCCCAATATATTCATCAAATTCTTCATTGTAATAATCATATTCATAACCATAGTCATATTCATCCAAATCATTTGGATTTTTTGTCCAATGAAGATTTCCTGATTCTTTTAGCATATTGCCGGCGACAAATCTTCCACCAAAATAATTACACAAGACATCCCATTCCTCATTTGTTGGGATATGCCATCCTTTCGGACAAATTTTTCCACTCTCAACAACATACCAATTGTATAACGCCCCATAAATATTTCCGTATTTTTCTTTTAAATTGTTGAAGTAACAAAATCCGGGTGAGGTTAAACTACCCCATTCAACATTCGAAAGGACAAGAGGCAAGGGTTGTCCGTCATTAAATCTGGTAACCTTCAGATTTTCAGCCATCCATAGCTGTTTACCGATAATGATTGTATTATACTTATTGCTGTCAATGTCAGTTATAAATTGAGCATTAACTGATATTGTCGATAAAAATGCCAGGAAAAAAATCAATAACAGTTCGGACCTCTTTTGTTTCCAATAATAAACTATAGTCATCATATTAATTAATATTAAAAATATTATAGTATCAGTTCCAACTATCAGGAATGCATATTTTGTTCATTCAAGCCATAACATTCTTCTTTTTCAAAATTGCCCAAAGGCTCAGTATGAATTACAATATCATATATGTTATCTATGGCTGAATGAATTTTATCTTCTATGAGTAAAGTCAATTCATGCGCTTTCTCAACAGACATATTTCCGTCAACTTCAATATCCATTTCAATGGAGTATAGTGCTCCAATTTTCTTAATTCTAACACGATGAGGATTTCCTGTACCTTCAATTGTTTTTACTGTTTCAAATATCTTTTTGTATAGCTCCTTGTCGGCATCTCCTTCCATCATTTCGTTAATGGTGCTCCAATAAATGCGAATAGCCGAAATGACAATCCAAAGACCGATGATAATGGCAATAATTTTGTCAATTATCGGAAGATTAAAGTAAAATACACATGCCAGTCCAATGAGTACTCCTGAAGATGTAATCACATCATTAAGCATGTTTTTACCATTTGCAATTAGCATAGAACTTCCTGCTTTTTTCCCATAATAAAACTGACTCCATGAAAGTAATAACTTACTTACAATAGAAAAAATGGTAACATATACAGCAATCATTCCGGGCATTTGGAAATCATTGTGATTCATCATCTTTTCAATCGTAGATAATACTAGTTGCCCCCCAATAAAAAGCATGATAAAGGCAAGAATGGAAGTGGCTATCGTTTCCGCCCTGTAATGTCCAAATGGATGTTCTTTATCAGGCGGTTTGGAAATAATTATAGAAGTAATTAAAGTGATTATTGAAATAAAAACGTCAGTAAGACTATCCAGTCCGTCACCCAATACCGAAAGGCTTCCGGAAATTATTCCTGTAATAATTTTTGCTAATGCCAAAACGGCATTTCCTACAATACTGATTATGGATGCTTTTTTAAGAATATTATTTCTGTTTTTTTCCATTTTTAAAAACAATTATTAGAAGTGTTGATTTACAATATTGAATATTTTTTTGTTATGATATGGATGCCGACATTAACTGATTATTAATACAATTTATGATTAAAGAGTGCAAGTATATGAAAAAAGCAAGAACGAAAATTTCTATTTTTTAATAAGTTATTGACATGTTGGCGGTAAAAAAAAGCTCTTGTTTATTCAACAAGAGCTTTTTTCATTGTGAGGAAAAAATACTATTCCTTTTCAGGAGCTACTTCTTCAACATTACGTGTAGGAACAACCTGAACCACAACCTTAGTTGGTATTTCTACGATAGTAAGATTGTCAATCTTAATATTTTCAACCTTAACAGAATCATTAATTTCAAGAGGCGTAATATCAACCATAATCTGTTCAGGGATATCTTTTAATTCACCTCTCACTTTAAGTTTTCTTACTTTCTTTTCTAATTTTCCGCCACGAAGTACTCCCGGGGAAACTCCAGAAACAACAACAGGTATGCCAATAGTGACAGGTTTGCCGTCAATAATTTCTAAAAAATCAACATGCAATAAAGCATCGCTGATTGCATGAAATTGAGAAGCTTGGACAATTGCTTTATAAATATTACCATCCAAGGATATCTCTGCATATTTAACTTCAGGTGTATAAATCAACTGTCTGAACTGTGTTGCAGGAACAACAAATTGGAATTGTTTTTCTCCACCGTAAAGTACGCAAGGAATCATTCCTTGGCTTCTTTGTGCTTTTGCATCTTTTTTCCCTACGTTCTCCCTTAGAGAACCGCTAATAGATACTGATTTCATTTTAATGTGTTTAAATTTATAATTTTGCTTTGTAAAAAGTGTGCAAAAATACGCTTTTTTTTTTAAACTGTTATTATTTACAAGAATATTTGCTATTTTTGCACCCTGATTTTAAAATGTATAATTAAAAATATTTGATATGGCAGCAATTAGCGCAATTCGTAAACATGGAGTGTTGTTGATGGTTATTATTGGCTTCGCTTTACTTCTCTTTCTTTTGACCGGATTATTTGATAATAACACCCTTTATAGAATCTTTTCTTCAGAAAAGTTTACTATGGGAGAAGTTGATGGTGAAAATGTTGACGAGCAATACAGAAGCTTGTTTGAACAAAATAGCGCCCTGCTTAAAATTCTGAATAATAAAAACACTTTTGAAGAATCGGAAACTTATCAAATTCACCAACTAACGTGGCAACAACTTGTTGATGAGAAGATCCTTGATAAACAACTGAAAGCTTTAGGCCTTTCTTATACCGATGAAATGGTTGAAAATCTTCTTAATGATGCTAAAGCAAGCCTCCGTAGCGAACGCCCCAACCAATATCTTGGTGCCTTTTTTCAATATTTAGCCCAAATGACAGG
>JAEWNB010000060.1 GCA_023392945.1 Bacteroidota bacterium | reverse complement strand
ATAACTGTTTATTCAGTATATTGAATTTGAAAATGACAAAACATTCAAGTAGAACATAGAGCAACCAAATAACGATAGATGCCAACACAAGATTGAGGTGAGATAATTTATAAAACATTGCTCCGGTACCCAAAAAAGTGCTATTGAGACAAATTGGAATTAACACAATAGAAATCAAGAATAAGCCCCACCATAAACCTAGATAGAAATCTCCATCAATAGACTTTTTATCGCTTTTAATATTTTTGTCACCTAAAACATATTCAGTTTCACCCCAAATCTCATTAAAAACAGAATAGGGTTTAACAAAATTAAGGGCAGGAATAAGCCATCCGACAAAAGCCCAAAAAGGACGTGTCCCTTTTTTCATCCAAGTAGCAACATTATGCAAATTAGTTAAATTTCTATAGTTCCAAAAAGCAAACAAGAAAATTTTAAGAATACTTAAAAAGATAACGATATAAATAAAAACAGAAAAAATACCTTTAATATTATCCTTTTTGGATTCCAAATCCTTATATTTTTTATCTATAGGAGCGAAACTTGCTTTTTTAATTTGAAAAATTGAATCGTTTGTAGCCTGGATATCTTTCTTCTCCTTGAGCATATCTGATAATCTGTTTAGCTCTTCACGATATGTTTTAGCATCTTTAGGATTGGTAGGTAAAGGTTTTGATTTCAAAGTATCCAAACGATAGGTATAATGAGCTACTGCAGCCGAATCCATTCTGGTGGGTTGTTCAGCTATTCTCAGGCTGTCCATAGCCTTCAAATAAGAGGGAGTTTCCGCAACAAAATTGACATTAATCTTATCGAATTTCATCAAGAAAATCATAGAAATCACAAAGAAAACAAAAATCAATATGTTAAGTAAAATCGTCAACTTACCTAATCCAGCATTGTTTTTAATATTTTTCATTCTTATTATATTTATTTAATTACTATTAATCAACAATTTACAAGTCAATAAGAAAATTATCAATTGTATGCAAAAATAAAAAAATTCTCACAATATCAACTCATATTTTAAAAATGAATAAAAAAAATTAATTTTGCACTCTTATGACACAAAAACTATCCTCAATTCTTGTTCAATTTAAATCACTCCTTAGGGGGCTTTACGATGATAGAGAAATAATCGCCATTTTTTATCAATATCTTAGTGACAAGCTGAATATTTCAAAATATGAGTATTATCTTTTGCCTGATCAAGAATTGGCTGATAATTTGGAAGCAATAATTGATCACGATATAGAAAGGCTATCAAAAGGGGAGCCTATTCAGTATATTTGCGAAAAATCATTTTTTTACGGATTAGAACTTTCACTCAATCCCTCTGTTCTGATTCCCAGACCGGAAACTGAAGAACTTGTGGATCTTATTATCAAAGAAAATAAAAATAAAAAAATTGCCATTTTAGATATTGGAACCGGAAGTGGAGCAATCGCAATTTCATTAGCGAAAAATCTTCCTGATGCACATATTTCGGCCATAGAAATATCTGCAGAAGCATTGTCAACCGCTGAATTAAATGCAAAGAAACATGCTGTTTTAGTTGACTTTTCCATTCATGATATACTGAAGGAGATTCCGGTTTCTTCATTTGGAAACTTTGATATTATGGTGAGCAATCCTCCCTATATACCTGAGAATGAGAAAAAAAACATCCATCCGAATGTTGTTGAATATGAACCTAATATTGCACTGTTTGTCCCTGAAAATGATCCACTTATTTTTTATAAGAAAATTATATCTTTCTCAAAAGATCATTTAAACAAAGGGGGAATGGTTTATTTAGAAACTCATGAAAAATACCACAAAGAGCTTGAAATTCTTTTTTTTGAATCAGGCTATATGGATATCAGGAAAATTAAAGACCTAAACGACAGGCCGAGGATGTTGGTTTGCCGTAAGAAATAAAAAAGAGTTTATTTAATTTCTTCAAAAGAAGGAATATCACGCCACGACCATTTATCAATAACAACTCCTTTCTTCAACAAAATCAATCCCGGATTTGCATGAAGAGCATCGCGGACCATAAAGGGTCCCTTTATGGGATCAATTTGATTATAATAGATTGGAATTGAAACTTCGTTCATTTTTTTAAAAGAATTAATTCTTTCGGGGGAAGAATTGGTAATACCCACTAAGGCAATTCCATTTTTTTGACAACTGTCAAGTAAAGCTTTAAAATACTTATCTTTAAATAATTCCAATTTAACTTCATCCAAATCATGCATAAACATGAGGAGAAGAATTTGGTCTTCCTCATTATTAATTAACTCAAAAGAGTGGTCAGCACCTAAAGAGTCAACCATATTAAAGCCTGCAATTTTTGGAGCTACAGCTTTAACTGTCACACTATCTTTTCTGTCCACATATTGATATTTATCATAGAAATCAGGAATAGAATCGGTAATTGAGGTCAATTCATCTTCGGTTAGAATAACCTTGCTACTATCAGTATTGTTTTGATAAATAAAAATAATATCTTTTTGAGCTGGTTTATCGATAAAGAGTTCTACAATATTAGCTCCTTTTTTCCAATCGCTATAATCAATAATCGGCAAATGGCGATAGGAATAGAATTCAATCCCTGCCACGATCAACACTCCAATAGTAATCACCGAAAATCTCCCTAGAGCAGTAAGCCTAATTTCAGGAATTGATTTTCTTTTAAAAAAGATAATGAGTGTCGGGACCATTATAACCACATTCTTAAGAAAAGTCTCAAGATTAGATAGTTTTATTGCCTTTCCGAAACAGCCGCAATCTTTAACAACGCCGAAATCATAGCCGTAATTCACTTCAAGGTACTCAGCCACGGCAAGCCACAGGGTAAGGAAGAAGAAAAAGAGCATAAAAAGTAGATACATAATGGAAGTAAACTTAACATAAATTCTGAATAAGAGCATGAAACCAAGTGAAAACTCCAGAATAATCATCATCACTGCAATGAACATCGAAAAAGGATGAAAAAAGCCAATTCCGAATGAGATGAAATATTCATCAATCTTAATTGCAAATGCTAAAGGATCAATGGCTTTAGTAAAACCGGAAAAAAGGAAAACTGCTGCAAGTAAAATTCGCAAAACTATTAACCATGGTTTTTCTTTTGTTTTCATTTTCATTAAATTTTTTGAATAAAATATTAAGTAACAGAATTTTCATTTTCAATTACCAGTCTGATAAGGGCAAACATTGCATAATTTATCATATCATAATAATTAGCGCTCAACCCTTCAGAAATGCAAGTAACTCCATCATTATCTTCAATTTGCTTAACCCTAAGCAATTTCATCAGAATAATATCAGTAAGGGAACTGATTCTCATTTTTCTCCATGCCTCATCATAGTCATGATTCTTATTCATCATCAGTTCCTTTGCATTAGCCATATATTTTTTAAAGAGTGCAATAGCCTCTTTAGGAGCCATGAGTTCATCAACTGTGTCAGCCACTCCGACTTCAAGTTGAATCAAAGCCATTACAGAATAATTGACAATACCAATAAATTCCGGAACTATTCCTTCTTCAATTTTAGCAATTCCTTTTTCTTGAATACTCCTTATTCTCTGTGCCTTGATATAAATCTGGTCTGTTAGAGAAGGCGTTCTGAGAATTCGCCATGCCGTTCCATAATCAAGTGCCTTTTTAGAAAAAAGGTCCAGACATTGGGCGGCAACCAAATCAAATTCAGAAAAAGTATCCATCATAACTTTACTTCTTAATAAATTTTGCGACATTAACCTGTTGATCTTGGTCCAAAGTTCTAATAAAATAGACTCCGGAAGCCAAATTTGCCACATTAATCAAAATTTGATTACCTGATGAAACAGCAATTTTGTCCACCAATTTACCATTAAAATCAATTATTTCAACAGATTTCAAAATACAATCTGCTGAAACGATAATATAAGAAGAGGTAGGATTAGGATAGACCGTCAGATTGTTTAAAATCAAATTTTGTTGGATTGATTCCGGAAAATCGACAATAGAATCTTCCGGGGCAAAAGAGCCGGTTGGCGGGAATTTCACATTATCAATCCATGCACAATCTGATCCACTGGTATAACTATAATCCTTTGAGTAAGCAAATCTGAATGTGTGAGTACCGGCAGATACCGGAAATGATGATCTGCTCCAACCAACTTCACCGGAAAGTTCTTCCATTGCAACCCCATCAATATAAAAAGTGAAAATATCGTAACCTTCCTCTGAAGATACTTTTCTGTAATAACTTATTTCATCATCTATGGCCACATTTAAAGTAATTTGAAGTGAAGAAGAACTTGACGAGGGCAAAGAAGAATTTGACCTGGCACAATAAGTACCGGCATAAGCTCCTGTATTACGGATTTGCCATGGAAAGGAAGTTTCATTTACCCAATTAAAAGTTGTAAAGTTGTTATTTTCAAAAGTCTCATTACTTGCACCAATAGAAATTAATAAAGTATCAAGAGTTTGATAGTATCCACTCTTAATACGATAGTACAATGGAATAATAGTTCCATTTTCAACAGAATCTCCAATATGAATATTAAATTGAGCTTGTGACCCATATTGCGCTGACATATATCCGATTGGGACTAAATTGTTCTCAATATTCAATAAAGTATAGTGTGAAACCAATGCAGCATTAACAAAACTGATATCGGCATGACCGGAATTGATATCATTAACAGTAACAGTATAGGACTCTCCCGGATCAACCACATCATCGTTATTACCCGAAATTTGAGTCAAAGAGAAACCATTACGTGAAAATTTGGGTGCATTCAAAGTAATTGAACTATTTTTCACTGATTCATTAGTATCAAAATGAATAGTTACCACTAAATCAGCATTAGTTCCATCTTCTACATATTGAGCAATCTGGGCACTAAAAACAGCATAAAGAGTGGAATCGGCATCAATATTCATATTGCCCACATAAATTGAATCAGTAATAATTGTCAGGAAAGGAGAAGAAGAGGTAATAGTTGCATAGACTCCTGCTGCATTTGCAACTCCCAAATTTTTAAGCGACAGGTCCCAATTCACAGATGCAGAATAGTAAGGAGTACTGCCTGAAGATAAAGCCAGATTTGTTGCAATTACATAACTTCCTTCGGGAACAATAACATTAATTGACTGAAAATAAGGCTGATAATTTTGTGCTGAAACGGTCAATTCATATTCTCCCGGAATTGTTAAGGGATCAAAAGTAATAATTGCATTTCCGGTGGCATCCGCAAAAGCAGCTCCAATTAAATTCAGATTGTAGGTCAATGCAACATAAGCATAAGGAACGGTTTGCACACTATAGGAAGTGGAGCCGGTAAGAAGTGCAGTTTGAGCTGAAACAGGCAAAACCGAAGGTTGTGTCAAATAAGTCATTACAGAAGGATCCCCAAAAAGATGATAAACTTCCCAGTAATATAATTTCATACTTGATGAAGATGATTCAACAGCCAGATTTCCGCCCATTACCATAGCTCCATTGGAAGTAAACCATGAGCTATATGGTTCACCATGAGTATGAAATAATCTATCATAAGCACCAAGATTCGCATTATCATAAGTAGGATTAGCGTTAATTGTTGAACGAGCACCAACTGACCAATAAAAGTCTTCATCCCAATAAGTGTTGTTTGACGCTCCAATATATGCAAATGCTCCCTTTTCAGCCACTCTGACAATAGCTTCTCCAAAACACTCGCTTTCATCAAATTTTCCGGACAAACAACAATTTCCTATCATCAATCCGTATTTATTAACATTATTCATTGCAGGAATATGACTTGTTGAAAAAGAAGGATCACCCCATCCGTCTGCCCCACAATGAGCAGTATAGTTAGCATAACCAACTCCGGCACCTATTTCAGACCTGATGGTTGCTGCTTGGGAACTGCAATCATAGAGATGTAAATATACCGTTGAGTAACCATACCCGGTGTTAATATAATTACTTGACAAATAATTCATTTGGCCGTTTGCATGTGTTGGGCCGAAATTGCCATCAGTACCGGCAACCAAAACAGCCTTATCTAAATAGGAATGATCAGCCATTTCATATTGTTCATACATCAATGTTTTTCCTATTTGAGGAGTAAGTTGAGAAATATTTTGTGCAGAAAATCTTCCATAATAGCAATCCGGAATATTGTCTCCTGATGTCCAGGTAAAATAATACAAATCAGTCTTATGAGAATTTGAAGCAACGCCCGTGTATGTAGGTAATTGAGCAATATCACCAACTAGTAAAACATAGGTAGGAGCAGGATTAGTCTCAGTTGCATTTGTATAATGCGACATGATATAATTTTTAATAGATGTTGTAGTTGTTCCAACTGAACTTTGATCAGTATATCCAATTTCAACAATATAACCTTTTTTCTTTTTCCAATTAATAAAATTATCCAACTGTCCCCTAAACATATCATTAGCAACAATTAAATACTTAATTGGGGCACTGGTAATCTGATCGCGATTTTCAGGGTGTATAGGATTGATAACCATGGATTGTGCACCAAGAAAAACTCCATTTCCATATTTGGATTTCATTTGATAAGTTCCGGGCATATCGGCATTATCGAAAGTAATTTCCACATCCACAGAAGTATAAATTTTAATCTGATTGGTAACAGGATTATACTGAATGGGAGAAATATAAACAGTAGCAAGATTCATATCCCGTAAAATTCCAACTTTTTCAACTGTAGCAAGTTCTGCTCCATAAAAGGCATTCGTTGCATATGTGCTGGCATTTTTAATTAACTCAATTGTTCCTTCATGGGATTTTGAATAAGAGGGCTGTGCGGGAAAAACAGGATGATTAATTCCCAGCTCAGCAGCATCATAAATAACAAAATCACCCGGAGTTGCCGTAATATGAATTCCATCACAAAGAGGTATTTCAATCATCTTCACCATAACAGGTAATTCAGGATTTCCAACAGATGTTGAAGAGATATATCCATCAGTAGTAAGTCGGGTAAAAAAGCCCTGATCAGTTTTAACATCAACAGGAGAAATAGGATCAACAGTAAAATTAATTTTTACTTTTTCAAAACTATTTTCAACAACACGATAATGTTCAGTTTGAGCACTGATTTCAGTTGTAAAAAGAGTGATAATGACAACAAAAAAAAGCAGAATGTTCTTCATAAAATATAATATATTAATTTTCAATAGATTAATTATTTTGGTTTTATATAAAAGTGGAGGCAAATATAATAAAAATGTTAGCACTTACCACCTATAATATAACTTTTCAATTTCATTATCCATATTCACCCAGAAATGCCGAGAAGAATTTATAAAACTGCTAAGCTTTTTCTTAACAGATTATCTAAACAACACCTAATCAGACGATTTAAAAGACAAGGGCAGCAGTGACACAAAGCGACCAAAAAAATAATAAAAAAGTTAACATAAACCATGATTTAAAGAATCATTTATAGCGCGAAATTGATGTATATTTGCAGTTCAATACTATTTATATGTCAAATCAGAAACACTCTCTTGAACAAAAACAACTGCTGAAACAAAAAACCTCGCTTCAGACCATCCAATTTATGCGAATGGTAGAGATGCCGACAATAAGGTTAGAAGAAGAGATCAGAAAAGCAATTGATGAGAATCCTGCTCTTGAAATTGAATCTGAATCAATTGAAAATGAATATGATTATAATGATTTAGATAATGATTACAACCCTAAAGTCAAGGATGATGAGATAGAAGAGCTCAATGCTGAGAATCCTATCGGTGAAGATGAAATAGAAAATTATTTTCATTTGGGAGAAGAGGATTTTGATGATCGTGATCTGGATTATCAACTTTCAACAATCAACCAGTCAAAAGATGACAAAATTCCTGAACGCATTGCAATAAACGACTATTCATTACAAGAGAATCTCATATCACAAATAGGAGTTTTGTTACTTAATGAACGTGATAAAAACATTGCAGAATATATTGTCGGCAATTTGGATGACTCGGGCTATTTGGAACGTGAGAACAAGGCAATAGCAAACGACCTTCTTTTTATATACAACCTAAACATTTCAGTTGAAGAAATTGAACAGATAATAAAAGATGTCATACAAGAACTAGATCCACCGGGAATTGGGGCACGAACTCTGCAGGAATGCCTTCTTATTCAGCTTAGGAGAAAAGAAGAAACTCCAGCAATAACTCTTGCGATGAGCATTGTATCAGAATATTTTGCGGATTTTTCAAAAAAACATTATGAAAAAATATCCAGGCAGCTTTCAATTAATGAGAATGACCTGAGAGCTGCTATTGGTGAAATTCAGAAATTAGATCCCCGACCAGCCAATATTCAATCTCAGGAAGAATTGGCTTCTGCTTTTATTAATCCCGATTTTTACATCACTGTCGAAGGAGATAAGTTAAATTTATCACTCAACAATTCATTTATTCCCAAATTAAAAATCAGTAAAGAATTTGAGCAACAATATCATTTTTTTAATAAAGAAAAAAATGATAGAAAAAGAATAGATGCCGAAAAATTCATCAAAGAAAATGTCGATAATGCAAGAAATTTTATCAATACCTTGAATCAAAGAGAGATCACTTTATACCAAACGATGTATGTTATCATGCAAAAACAAAAGAAATATTTTCTTTCCGGGAATGATGAAGATCTCAAGCCTATGATACTAAAAGATATAGCCTCCGTTGTCAATCTTGACATATCGACTATTTCCCGTGTTTCCAACAGCAAATATGTACAGACATTCTTTGGAACAATTTCTTTGAAACATCTATTCTCCGAATCCATTGGAGATGAGGATATATCTTCAAAAGAGGTGAAAAAAATATTAAGTGATCTCATCGAAAAAGAGGACAAATCGAAACCTTTAACTGACGAACAGTTGTGTGAAAAACTAAAAGAAAAAGGGTACATGATTGCGAGAAGAACAGTTGCCAAATACCGCGAACAAATTGGCATTGCCGTTGCCCGCTTACGAAAAGAGCTGTAAAGATTTTTGTTATTCAATCAGATCAGTAATTACAACAGCTGCTGCATGGCATCCAAACATAGCAGGCATGTAGGAAATAGTTCCTACCACCGACAGCTTGTTAATATCAGGATTTGCATCAAGGATGATGGCAGATGGAGGTACTTCTTCGGGAGAAAATACTGCTTTAAATCCACTGTCAATTCCCAGACGGTGCAAGCGTTTTCTCAGGGAATGAGCTAATTTGCACTGATAAGTCTTTTTAATGTCACACACTTTAATTAAAGATGGATTCATTTTGCCCCCTGCCCCCATGGCTGAAACCACTTTAAGATTTCTCTGCAAAGCATAGTAAATCAGATATACTTTGGGAGAGAGTGAATCGATAGCATCCACAACATAGTCGTATGAAGCAAGATTCAGAATTCTGACTGTTTCTTCATCCCTTAAATACAACTGATAAACATGCAATATCAGGTCCGGATTAATTTGCAAAAGTCTTTCAGCCATCACTTCACTTTTTGCTCTTCCCAGATTGCAATGCAAAGCTAACAACTGCCTGTTGCAATTAGTAATTTCAACAGTATCAGCATCCACAATCGTCATTTCACCCACTCCTGCTCTGCAAAGCATCTCGGCACAATATGCCCCCACTCCACCAAGTCCCACTACCAGAACATGCTTTGTTTTCAACAAAGCCAACTTTTCTTTACCCAGTAAGAGTTCTGTTCTACTAAGCCATTCCATTCCTATTGAATCAAAATAAATCAGGATAAAATAACATCTTCATATTGACCATCCCGTTTAAACCAAGTCATTTGGCGTTTGGCATACCTTCTAGTATCTGTTTTGATATCAGCAATTGCCTCCTCAAGAGTGCACTTTCCATCCAGATAATCAAAAAGCTCTTTGTATCCCACAGTATTGAGTGCATTATGTTCCTTATACTTGTAAAGAGATTTAACTTCATTTAAGAGCCCCATCTCCATCATCTTATCAACTCTATGATTTATTCTTTCAAAAAGATCATTGCGATTGCGAACAAGACAATATTTATGAATATCAAAAAAACGTGTTTTAGAAACGGCTTTCAAAAAACTTGAATAGGGTTTTCCTGTCTGCAGAGAAACCTCAATTGCTCTCATAAGTCGTTTATGATTTGCAATATCTGTAGTTTGATAAAATTCCGGGTCAAGGAATTTAATTTGTCTCCTAAGTTCTTCTATTCCCCCTTCTTTGTATTGATTAATAACTCTTGAACGAATCTCCAGGTCGCAATCTGGAAGGTCATCAATTCCTTTACAAACAGCATCAATATAAAGTCCACTGCCACCAGTCATAATAACAACAGGAGACTTTTCAAACAATGACGGAAGGAGCGACAGAACATCTTGTTCAAACTTTGAAACGCTATAATAATCCAAAATTGACAGATGCCCAATAAAATAATGGGGAACCTTGTTTAATTCCTCCATAGAGGGTGCTGCAGTTCCAATTTTCAGTTCATTGTAAAACTGTCTTGAGTCAGCAGAAATAATGGAAGTATTCAAATAATCAGCCACTTGGATTGCAAAATCGCTCTTCCCGACAGCTGTCGGACCTGTGATAACTAATAAAGTTGGTTTACTACAATTCTTAAGAAAATCAAATATACTAATATCTTGACTCATGCATAATTACATTAGTCTTTAAAAATTGGGACTAAAGTCCTCAATATTGGTAAGATCAATTTGATCTTCTTCGTTCAAGCCCTCTTGAAAATCATCATCATAATCTTCAACTTCTTCCACATAGTCATCTTCGGGATTAGGAATATGCAAATTATTGGTTTCTTTGGGAAGTTCTTTGAGAGAATAGGAACATCTCGGGTACGTAACATCTTCTTTAACCGGTAAAATTTTCAATAATTCGATATAAAAAATTTTGGGATTAAGGAAATCATATTCATATATAATATGTTGATGAGGATCAGAAATAAAGTCTTTAAGGACAGAGTCTTTCATAACAAATTTGGGCAAATTTGATTTGGTAGTAAAACCGTCATTTTCATCATATTCGGGCAAAGCAGCAACAGAATCATCCCCCATGTCAATTAAGGTTATCTCTTTCTGTTTGTTCCATTTTACATCGCATAGAGAAAATGAGGCTAATTCATTACCCTTTAATCCAATCGAAGTATAAAGAATTTTGTGAAAATTCTCAAAATTATCGCTTGAAAGGATTTCTATATCCCGAACAAAATCCTCAACTTCATCAAAATTAACTCTAAACTTATAATAAAACATAGCTTCTATAAATTGGTGTTTTAATTATTCTACTTCCATATTGTGAAAAACATTAGTAACATCATCATCTTCTTCGATTCTTTCGAGCAATTTTTCAACTTCTTCCATTTGTTGAGGATCCAGTTTTTTCATATCATTTGGAATTCTTTCAAATTTAAAAGTTTTAATTTCATAGCCATTATCTTCCAAATATTTTTGAATTGGTCCAAAATGTTGAAATTCAGCAAAAATAGATATTCCATCTTCATCCTCAAAAAGTTCTTCTGCTCCGAAGTCAATAAGTTCCAGTTCCATATCTTCAATGTTAACCCCCTCTTTTTTGGCAACTAGAAAATTACATTTTCTGTCGAAAATAAAATCCAGCATTCCGGAAGTACCAAGCGCACCACCCAGTTTATTAAAATAACTTCTCACATTTGCAACTGTTCGTTGGTTATTGTCTGTAGCAGCTTCAATCACAATCGCAACACCATGTGGTCCATAAGCTTCATAAACCATTTCTTTATAATCTGAAGTATCTTTTTCGAAAGCTCGCTTTATGGCTCTGTCAACATTTTCTTTGGGCATATTTTCAGAACGAGCATTCTGAATCAAAAGTCTTAGTTTGGAATTGGTGTTAGGGTCTCCTCCTCCTGCCTTAGCCGCCATTGTAATTTCCTTTCCTAAGCGAGTAAATACTTTTGCCATATTTCCCCATCTCTTAAATTTCCTTGCTTTTCTATATTCAAATGCTCTTCCCATAATTATAAAATTATAAATCTAAATTACTACTTTTTCAGGTTGCAAAGATAAATAAATTTCCTTTTTCTTGCTTTTTTGAATGCACTACCGAATAAATTTTTATGGGCAGCATTGTCAAACGATACATTTTTATAATTTTGCCATCCTGATTATGATAATCAATAACTATTAAACGCTAGTTTCATTAAAAAGTAAAAATATTATCTCATGAAAAAAACATACACTATTGCTTTAGTAGCCCACGACAATTGCAAGGACGATTTGGTTGAATGGGTTGCTTTCAACAAAGAGAAACTTAAAAATCACAAACTGGTCTGCACCGGTACAACAGGTAAACTTGTTGAGGAGGAAATCAATAAGGGTATTTCAAAAAATTCTACTGAGTATTTTAACATCTCCCGCTTAAAGTCAGGTCCTTTAGGTGGGGATCAACAACTTGGTTCTATGGTGGCGGAAGGGAGAATTGATATGATGTTTTTTTTCTGGGATCCAATGACTCAACAACCACACGATGTTGACGTTAAAGCACTGCTTAGAATTACTGTCTTATATAACATTCCCACTGCATGCTGTAGATCTACTGCCGATTTTCTGATTTCCTCACCACTATTTGAAAGTACTGACTATGAGAGTAAAGTATATAATTACAGTCATTACACAACAAGAAAATTAAAATAAACTCAAGGAACAGAAATAAAACAATAAATCATTATCTTTATTTAAGGCAAAAAAAAATTGTCATCTAAAAAGACAACAATTAAAGACTATAAAAGGAAAAAGCCGGCATAAAAGCCGGCATAATAATTCTTATTCGATATGAAATTTATTTTATTTCCACATCGACACCACTAGGCAACTCAAGTTTCATAAGAGCGTCAATGGTTTTGGGAGTAGTTCCGTAAATATCCAATAATCTCTTATAGGTAGAAAGTTCAAATTGCTCTCTGGATTTTTTGTTTACAAAAGTGGCACGATTCACAGTAAAAATCTTTTTGTGAGTTGGCAATGGAATAGGTCCGATTAAAACGACTTTATCATCTTTAACGGAATTAACTGCCTTCACAATTTTTTCTGCTGATTTGTCAACCAAAGTGTGGTCAAATGATTTTAATTTAATTCTGATACTGTTATTCACTTTTATTTGTTTTTAGTTATTTTTTTTAATTTATGTCTATAATAAAAATCTTCCTGTATTTAATATAAAATCTCTAATATCTTCCGGAACCACTGCATATTTAAGAAACTCCATTGAGTAGGTAGCTCTTCCCGATGTAATTGAACGTAAATTTGTCACATATCCAAACATCTCTGCCAAAGGAACTTGTGCCTTAATAATTTGAAATCCGATTTTGGCATCAATTTCATCCAACACCGCTCTCTTTCGGTTTAAATCACTGGTAACATTTCCTATATAATCGTCCGGAGTAGTAATTTCAACTTTCATTATCGGCTCTAAAATGACAGTTTTCGCTTTCTTACAACATTCTCTGAATCCAATTTTTGCGCAAATTTCAAAAGCAAATGCGTCAGAGTCAACCGAATGAGTAGCTCCATCAAGCAAAGTGACAGATAAACCTTCTAAGGGGAATCCATATTTTCCGTTAGACATGGCAATTTTAAATCCTTTTTCAATTCCAGCTACATATTCTTTAGGAATAATTCCACCTTTAATTTGGTTTTCTAAATGCAACCCTTTTTGATCAAACGGCAAGGGATTAATTTCAAATTCAATTTCTGCAAAAGAACCTTTTCCACCATTCTGTCGTTTATAGGTTTCTTTATGTCTAACCGTTTCAATAATAGCTTCTTTGTAAGCCACTCTTGGTTTTCCGTGATTTGAATCCACATTAAATTCTCTTTTCAAACGGTCGAGAAGGATATCCAAATGAAGTTCTCCCATTCCGCTGATAACTGTCTGATTAGACTCTTCATCAATTTTAACAATAAAAGTAGGATCTTCTTCTGAAAGCTTTGTTAAAGCAGCCATTAATTTGGCCTCATCGTCCTTGGTTTTAGGCTCAATAGAAATAGTGATTACCGGTTCCGGAAAATCAATATTTTCCAAAATTATAGGATGCTTATCATCTGTCAGACTATCTCCGGTATGAATATCTTTCATACCAACCAAAGCCACAATACTACCGGCAGTAATTGAATCCAACTGAATTTGCTTATTAGAATGCATTTGCAGTATTTTAGAAACGCGCTCCTTTTTACCCGAGGTTACATTATAAACAGATTCTCCGGAGTTTAAAGAACCGGAATAGACTTTTATAAAAGTTAATCTTCCCACATAAGGATCTGTGGCAATTTTAAAAGCAAGGGCAGCAAAAGGTTCGTCTTTGTCAGAGTACCTACTTTCCATTTTTTCGGTTTTGGGGTTCATTCCTTTCACTGGTGGCATATCCATTGGTGAGGGCAAATACCTCACAATTGCATCAATAAGCTTTTGAACACCTTTATTTCTAACAGATGCACCACATAAAACAGGGTTGATTCTATGACCAATGGTTGCACAACGAATAGCCGCTATCAAATCATTTTCAGAAATTGACTCCGGATCTTCAAAATATTTCTCCATGAGGGCATCATCAAATCCGGCCAGATTTTCAATCATAGCAGTTCTGTATAATTCAACCTCCTCTTTCATCTCTTCAGGTACAGGTATTTCATAATAGGACATTCCCTGGTTCTCATCATCCCACTTATATGCCTTTCTTTCAATCAGATCAACCACTCCCTCAAAAGAATCTTCAACTCCAATTGGAAGCTGAAGGGGGATCGGATTAGCATTAAGTTTCTCTTTAATCTGTTTTACAACACGATAAAAATCAGCCCCAGAACGATCCATTTTATTTATAAAACAGATTCGGGAAAGGTTGTACTTATTTGCCTGTCTCCAAACGGTTTCCGATTGAGGTTCCACGCCACCAACAGCGCAGAACAATGCTACGGCTCCATCCAATATTCTCAAAGAACGTTCAACCTCTACTGTAAAATCAACATGACCGGGAGTATCGATAATATTGATTTTATAATCTTCCGACTGGTATTTCCACATTACTGTGGTGGCAGCGCTGGTAATCGTAATACCTCTTTCTTGTTCCTGCACCATCCAGTCCATAGTTGCAGTACCTTCATCAACTTCTCCTATTTTATAATTTTTTCCTGTATAAAAAAGAATTCTTTCAGTAGTTGTAGTTTTTCCGGCATCAATATGAGCCATAATTCCAATGTTCCGAACTTTCAGCAACTCCTCGGTCATGATGACTCCTTTCTATCCCGGCGAAAATATATCACAAAAAAATTAAAATCTAAAATGTGAGAATGCTTTATTAGCTTCGGCCATACGATGAGTATCTTCTTTACGTTTGAAAGCAGCACCTTCTTCTTTGTAAGCAGCCATAATTTCAGCTGCCAATTTGCTTGCCATCGTCTTTTCATGACGTTTGCGAGCAAAATTGATTAAGTTTTTCATGCCTACAGATTGCTTTCTTTCAGGACGAAGTTCAGTTGGGATCTGAAATGTAGCACCACCGATTCTTCTACTCTTAACTTCCAATGCAGGAGTTACGTTGGCTAATGCCTGTTTCCATATTTCAACTCCATTTTCGCTTAATTTCTCTTCTATGATGTCAATGGCATCATAAAAAATTTGAAAAGCAGTTGTTTTTTTTCCTTCCAACATAATGTTATTGACAAATTTTGTCACCATTACATCATTAAATTTTGGATCCGGAAGGATAATCCGTTTTTTTGGTTTTGATTTTCTCATAATTTTGTAGCTTCAATAATTGATTATTTACTCTCGAGACATCCATTTTGATGCTCAATTTACATCAAGTTATTAATGATTAACTCTTTTTCTTAGGACGTTTTGTTCCATACTTGGATCTTCCCTGGTGTCTTCCTTCTACACCTGCAGAGTCTAAGGCTCCTCTAACAATATGGTAACGAACACCCGGGAGGTCTTTTACACGACCACCTCTAACCAATACGATAGAGTGTTCCTGCAAATTATGTCCTTCACCAGGAATATAAGCATTTACTTCTTTTCCATTTGTCATTCTTACCCTAGCCACTTTACGCATAGCTGAATTAGGTTTTTTTGGAGTAGTTGTATAAACTCTCAAACATACACCACGCTTCTGTGGGCATGAATCCAACGCTTTTGACTTACTTTGAGAAGTCATTTTTTTTCTTCCTTTTCTTACTAATTGTTGTATTGTAGGCATACTATTTAAAAATTTAATCTATTAATTTACAATAAAAAAGTCCCATTTTTTTCGGGACTGCAAAAATACATTTTTTTTTAATTAAACAGAGGTGCATTAATATTTTTTCTTGAAAAAAATTCAAAAATTCACTTTAAAATAATAACTATCTAAAACTTCCCATTTAAATTAAGACAAAAAGCGCTGTTGAAAAAAATAACTTATCTACGGGATTTTTTTACGTCTAAAGACTTATCTCCATCAGTTGGCGCAGGTTGTTTTACTTCTTTTACAATATAATTTTTAAAACTCTTCTCTGTTTTGTAATATTGAACAATTGTTTTAGGAGAGAGTACATTCTTGAGATTTTGATAAAACCTTGAATCGAGATCGAGCAACTTACCTTTCATTTCGAATCTAGAATCATAATAAAAAAGAATCGCTTCATCATTTAGAATTTCAAAATTAATCACCCCATTTTCACGTTTTATCCCCTTGTCTTCTCTTTTTTGTTTAAATTGCTGATGAATAGCCTCTTCATCGGTTAAATACTTGTCAAAGAGTGACCAAAATGTCAATTGCTCCTTTTCCGAAAGTATTAGATTGTTTTTAAAATATTCCCTTTTTAATTTCATCACATTTTGACACTCTTGCTTCATCGTTTTCACGGCTGAAGGATCAACTAATGAAGGATTTTTCTCTGCAGGGGAAACTTTTGACGTTTCCAATCTGGATTGTGCATTAACATTCATGAAGGCAGCAACAAAAAACAATGCCATCAATATTAAAAAACTCTTTTTCATAATTAATTATTCTTTTGGGTATTATAAATATTTTTTTCTATTCGGAATATAATTCAGCAATATCAGCATATACTAATTCCTCAGAATAAGACTCAACAATATCGTAATCAAGATTATTATACTGTTGAACTTTACTCTTGGAATTATTTTTTGTTTTTGAATTAACTGATCCCGATGCAGCAAGTTTTTCATTATTATCTGACAACTTGCTCTGGTCTTCAGAAACAACTTCCTGATTGGTATTTAATTCTGAATTCATTTGTTGAAAAACATTGCTCTCAGAAAC
The DNA here is from genome assembly GCA_023392945.1 of Bacteroidota bacterium. Taxonomy (GTDB): domain Bacteria; phylum Bacteroidota; class Bacteroidia; order Bacteroidales; family WCHB1-69; genus JAGVVH01. Next base: position 21,823 of record JAEWNB010000060.1, on the reverse strand, counting down.
AGAGTCTAAAGAAGAAACTAAAACCGGCTGCCCATTTTTCGGTAAAAAAACAAGTAGCCCGATAAAAATCAATATTGAAGCAGCAAGAGAAGAAAAAGTAATAATAAACTTATTTCTGTGATTTATTTTTTGATGATAATGAATTTTTTGAAAAACTTCATCTTGCATCTTTTCAAAATACCCATTCGGTAATTGAAAAGCATTTTCATCTCTGTATTTTTCTAAATTATCCATTTTATTTTCTCAACAAAATCTTTCTATTGACTCAACTCTGTTTATGAAGTTTAATGTTTAGCTAAAAATTCCTCAACCTTTTTTACTGCAAAATGATAAGAAGCTTTTAATGCACCAACCGAAGTATTCAAAACTTTAGACATCTCCTCATACGGCATCTCGTCATAATAGCGTAATGTAAATACTATTTTCTGCTTTTCGGGGAGAAGCATAATAGCTTTTTGTAACAGTTGCTGAATTTTATCGGCAGAAAAATATTTATCTTCTGCCACTGAAGTAACCATATAATCAGCATAACTATCATCGAAAAGATTCAGCATTTTCTTTTTCTTTTCAATAAATGTCAACGATTCATTCACACAAATTTTGATAATCCAGGTTTTCAGACTTGAATCCCCTCTAAACCTATCAAGATAACGCCATATTTTAAGCAACACATTTTGGGTAATATCGTTAGCATCCTCATGAGAAAAGACCACTCTTCGGATGGCAAAATAAATTACCTCCTTATATTTATCCATTAATAATTTAAATGCCTGCTCTTTAGTCTTTTCTTTTGAAAAAAGAGCTAAAATATATTGATCATCAACAGGCATAAGGGAATATTTTGGTAATATAATTTAATAATTATGAATTCAATCTGCCTATCACTTTTTCGGCAGCATTCACAATATGAGCAGAATCCAATCCATACTTTATCATCAACTCAGAAGATGTTCCACTTTCTCCAAAGGTATCATTTATAGCTACCATTTCAACGGGAGCCGGATAATTCAATGCCAATAACTGACTGATTGAGTCCCCAAGTCCACCATTGCGCATATGCTCTTCAGCCGTCACAACACATTTTGTCTTCCTCACGCTAGCCAAAACTGCCTCATTATCCAATGGTTTAATAGTATGAATATTGATTACTTCGGCAGAAATTCCTTTTTGAAATAAAATATAGGCTGCTTCAAGCGCCGGATAAACAAGATGTCCGGTAGCAAAAATGGTAACATCACTTCCTTCTTGTAATTTGTTTGCTTTACCAATAATGAAAGGCAAATTTTCAGGAGTGAAATTTGGCACAGAAGGTCTGCCGAATCTTAAATAAACAGGGCCATTGTATTCAATAGCAGCCAAAGTAGCCATTTTTGTCTGATTAAAATCGCAGGTATTAATCACAACCATATTAGGTAACATTTTCATCATTCCCAGATCTTCAAGCATTTGATGGGTAGCTCCATCTTCTCCCACAGAGATACCTGCATGAGCAGCAGCTATCTTCACATTTAAATTTGAATAAGCAACAGATACCCGAATCTGATCATAAACTCTTCCGGAAACAAAACCCGCAAAGCCTCCGGCCACCGGAATTTTTCCACTTAGAGCAAGTCCCGCCGAAATTCCAATCATATTAGCTTCAGCAATTCCAACCTGAATGAATCGATCAGGAAATTCTTTTTGAAAATCATTCATTTTTAAACTACCGGTAACATCAGCGCACAAAGCCATCACATCGGCATTATTTTTTCCGGCTTCAAGCAAGCCAACACCAAAACCCGAACGGGTATCCTTAAAATCATTGTATGTAACAGGTTCCATATTTATTATTTTGGTTGCAAAAATACAATTTTTTGTCAAGTAATATCATTAATAATTAACTTATGTACTACATATTCTTAAGCATAAAATAAAAAGCCTATTTTTGCATTTATAAAAGATACATAATAGATATAATGTTGAAAAAGGCATTAACTTCTCTGCTGGTTATTTTTTGTTGTATAGTAACAATTGGGATAAAAGCTCAAAACTTTTCTAATTTCAGAATGGGAAGTATGATTATAGATACTAATATAATTAAGCTGGATTCTCTTTCTATTATTCCTCAGTCATTCCAACTTACCGGTCTTAGTCCGGATGAATATTCCATAGATTATATTACAGCAACCTTAACAATAAACAACTACGAACGCAAGGGAAATCAAATAGTATATTCCTATCGTCTTTTTTCTTTTGCATTAGGGGAAAAATATTATCACAAGCCGGTATCAATGATTATTTCCAAAACCGCTTCATACCAACCCAAAATCATGCCGATCAGCACTTTTATCAGCAGAGAAGCGGATGATAATTTATTGATTAGCAAGGGTTCTATTTCAAGAGGAATTACAGTCGGGAACAAGCAGGATCTTGTTTTGAACTCAAACCTGAATTTACAACTTTCAGGAATGCTGACTGAAGATATCGAAATTAAAGCCAATATTTCTGATAAGAATATCCCTATTCAACCTGAAGGGAATAGTCGTATAATTCAGGATTTTGACAAAATATTCATACAACTTAAATATAAAAATCAATTTGCACTGAATGCGGGAGATATTGATATTCTAAAACCAGCAGGCTATTTTTTGTCAGTAAATAAAAGAATTTTAGGGATGGAATTTATTACTGAAAACAAATTCAAATCCAATGACATTCTTTATAATAAAGTCGGAGGCGGTGTTACAAAAGGAAAATATGTTCGATATACTTTATCTGTATCAGAAGGGGTTCAAGGACCATACCAACTGAAGGGCGAACAAAATGAAATAAATATAGTGATTCTGTCAGGGACCGAACGAATCTATATTGATGGGAAACTCCTCACTCGGGGGCAAGAGAACGACTATTCTATAGATTACAACACCGGAGAATTAACTTTTTCATCAAGAATTTTTGTAACTAACGAAAAATTATTTATTGTAGAATTTGAGTACAAAGACCAATTTTATTCACATTATACCATATATTCATTTAATGAATTTCAGCATGAGAAAAATCCTAAGCTTAAACTCAATGTAAATTTTTTCCATGAACAGGACATGAAGAATTTTTCCATTCAACCCGAATTGGATGATTCTCAAAAACAATTTTTATCACAACTTGGAGACAGTACCAGCCAATCCTACTATCCAAATGCAGATAGTGCTCAATATAACAAAAATGAAATATTATACAAATCTATAGATACCATAGTAAATGGGATACACTATTCTCCGGTCTATATTCACTCAACAATCAGTGAGGAGCAACTATACAGGCTGGGGTTTACATATCTTGGAAATAACAAAGGGAACTATGTCCTGTCTCAAAGCACCTCCAATGGCAGGGTTTTTAGCTGGGTAGCTCCAAAGGATGGAATTCCCCAAGGCAATTATGAACCCGTCATTTTACTCTCAACACCAAAACTAACTCAAATGGGAAGTATTGCCGCAAAATTAAATTTTGCTGAAAATTCAGGTTTTAACTCCGAAATTGCTTTTTCGAATTATGATAAAAACACCTTTTCTAATATTGATGACAAAGATAATGTAGGATTGGCATGTAAATTTAACCTCTTTCATAAAAATAAAATAAACTCTAAAAAAGAAATAAATAAAGAGTGGTTTTTCCTTACTAATTTAAGTTATGAATTTGTCCACAAGAATTTTCATCCTATCGAGAACTACAGAGAAATTGATTTTTTTGATCATTATAATCTTCATGATAACTACTCTAATAATCATTCTGAACACATACTGGAATATCAGGCAGGATTTACTAATGAAACATTTGGGGCAACTCATTACAAACTAAATTATCTAAATCGTTATCAGGATGTCAGCGCTTTCCGGAATGAAATCAACTCCAAAACACAAATCAAAGGATTCATCATTTCAACACTTACTTCCTACTTAACAACAAATGATTCTATCCAAAAAACAAGATATCTTTGCAGTTACAACAATTTTTCAAAACAATTTCGTAAAATTGAAATTGGCATCAAAGATAACCTTGAGCAAAACCTATTTATCAATCAATCAAATGACTCCTTGAGAAGCAACAGTTTTTCTTTTAATGAAGCCATTTTATTTTTAAAAAACAATGACACATTACCTTATTTGTATTCTATATCTTTCATGAACAGAATTGACAATCTTTTAAAAGGCAATTCATTATCAACAAATTCTATTATCAACGAAGCAAATATTTCATTTGAACTGGCACAACTTAAGAACAACAGAATCAGAGGAAATATTATTTACAGAAATACTAAATTGAAAGATTCAACTTCAAAATTTGTTTCTGATAATTATCTGGTTGGGAGTTTGGAATATTCGGGCAGATTCTTTAAAAGTGCCATTATCATCTCAACTTATTATGAAGCGGGCCGTGGAATTGAACAAAAACAGACATTCTCATACTTAAAAGTAGCCAATGGAGAGGGAACATACGTATGGATAGACTATAATAACAATGGCATAGAAGAGCTTGACGAATTTGAGCTTGCCTCATTTCGTGATGAAGCTAACTACATAAAAATTTGGATTTCGAGCACAGACCTCATGACTACCTACAACAATCAATTTACACAATCAATTCAGCTTCGACCGGGAAATGTCTGGTCAAAAAAAACAGGATTTTTAAAATTTCTATCCAGATTCAGTAATTCCGCTACTTTTCACTCATACCAAAAAAACAGTTTAAAAAACAATCTTGCAGCATATAATCCATTTAATTTCAACCTTGAAGATTCATTGTTGGTAAGTAGCAACCTCAATTTTATTAATACGTTGTCCTTTAATCAATTGTCATCAATATGGGGAATGGATTTTATTATTCAAAAAACTCAAAATAAGAATCTTCTATATTATGGATTTGAAAAAAATATTTTGTCATTGCAAAAAATAATTCTAAGGATCAATCCTGCCAAAAACTTACTATTAAGAAATGAATATACCCACTCCCTTAAAGAAAACAATTCTGAATATCTGGTTACAAAAAATTACAATATTGAGTCACATATACTCCAAAGTTCATTAAACATAAATTATAAAACCACTTACTATATAACTTTGACTTACTTATTTAAAAACAAAAAAAATCTTATTGGAACTGAAAAGATGTATTTGCATAATATTGGGGTCAATTTCAATTATAGAATTCCCAAAAAAGGGAATCTTGATGTAAAATTTCAATACATAAAAATATCAATTAATGACTATTCCAGTAACAGCATCAGTTATGAGATGTTAGAGGGATTAAAAAAAGGAAACAATGGAATTTGGGGTATTTCATATCAAGGGAATATAACAGACTATTTGCAATTTGAAATTGAATATGAGGGAAGAGTATCAACAGGCAATAAAGTTATTAATATGGGAAACATTCAACTTCGGGCACATTTTTAACAATATTTATATTTATTAATAACACAATACCTATAATGCTCTTTTACAGCAATTTAATCATTAAAAGAAGTAAGATCTATCTAAAAATGAAAGAAAAACAAAAAAAAAAGCAAAAAAACAAATGGAGAAATTAAAAAAATCGTATTTTTGGGGCTTGAAAAATACAATATATAACATATTAGTTTTGTAACAATTTTTCGGAAGTTCCGTAGAAAGTTTAACTTTAGAGAAATCACAAAAAAAATTAATGCTAATATGTTGAATATTAAGTTTTTTCATTGTTGTTCAATAAAATAATAACGAAGGTCAAAGAGATGAAAAAAAGCATTATCGTTTTGCTCGTTCTAATTTCCGGATACAGTGGAGTATTTGCTCAAACAGATGCACAATTTACATTATTTCCTTGGGCTTCAATGTACTATAATGCCGGAGCAGCCGGTGAACAAAGTAATACCCTTTGTTTTACCGGAATTTTCCGTCAACAATGGACTGGTTTCACAGATGTATATAAAGATGAAAATAACATTCTTCAAAAAGATAACACTTCACCTCAGCAAACACTTTTTAACCTTGAGACCTATTCCAGAAAGATTCGCGGAGCTTTCGGGATATCTTTTCTTCAAGACAAAATTGCCTATTTTAAAAACATTGGGGTAAGATTAGGCTATGCCTATAAACTCAATTTGCCAGGAGGAAAGCTTGGTATAGGAGCACAGATAGGTTTTTTAAACTCTCAGTTGGATATGGGAAAACTTCGCCCCGGTCAATCGGGAGACCCAATTTTAGTAGGCTCTTCAGAGGTTTCTCATATGGATCTTGATTTTAATTTCGGATTGTATTACAAGGCCGAACGCTGGTTTGCAGGAGTATCTTCCACGCAAACTTTCGGAGGAATAAGGATATCCGGTGATGATATTGTAAATTTAACTCCCCAATTGTTTATTACTGGAGGCTATTACTGGACTTTGCCATGGGCTCCAAGCTGGACAATAGAGCCACAGGCATTGATTAAAACCGACTATAAAAGCTTTCAACTTGACTTAATGGTTTTAGCCAGATACAACGGAATTTTATGGGGAGGACTTTCTTATCGTGTTCAAGATGCAGTTTCTATTGCATTTGGTGCTCGTCCATTTTATAATTCTTCCAATAACTATTTAAAAGGATTAGACATTGGATTATCATACGGAATCACAACCAGCAAGCTTGGATATACTCAAAACAGAAGTTATGGAGATATTGAAGTTATGGTAAGATATTGTTTTGATATCTTTAAAGAAGAGGTCTTTTCCGGATATGGCTCCACAAGATCTATATATAAAAATCAATACTGATAAAATAAATTCCAGAATAAATACGTTTTCAAAAACATAAATCAAAAAAAATGAAAAGATTAGCATTCGTATTAGTAGCATCACTAGTTATTTTCAGTGCTTGTAAAAATGACGGTGACGGACAATTGGTCGGTGTTAAAGATCGTCCTGAATTTCTTGATTTAGAGCCATTCGGGATGGTTTACGTACCTGCCGGACATTATTTAATGGGGGCTGGCGATCAAGATGTTCCATTTGCTTTCACTCATCAATCAAAAAATGTTACCATCACAGCTTTTTGGATGGATGAAACCGAAATTACCAATAACGAATACCGTCAATTTGTAAATTGGGTTCGGGATTCAATTGCCCATGTTATGCTTGGAGAAGCTGCCATTACTGATTTAGAAAAAGAAGGACATTATCTTAAATATGAAAGCGGAGAAAATGAAGGTGAAGTTATGGAACCTAAACTTATAAACTGGGATGAAGATATTCCTTGGGATTCAGAAAACGAAGAAGTACAGACAGCTTTAAGTCCTTTATATAATAAAATAAATACCCGCTTTTACCATTATCGCCCCAATACGATGAATGTAGGTATGCTTAATTATGAATATTGGTGGTTTGATTTAAGAAATTACAGAGATCCAAAAGATCCTGAAAAATTCGGTGCTGCAACCAAAGAATTTGACAAAGAAGGAAGTGATTTGGGTGGAATCTTTGCCAATCGTCCAAGCAGCTTAAATCAAGGTTATGAAAGATTTATCAATAAAGAAGTGGTCAATATTTACCCGGATACACTTTGTTGGATTCATGACTTTACGTACTCTTACAATGAACCCATGACTCTTAACTATTTTTCGAATCCTCAATTTGACAATTACCCTGTTGTTGGAATCAGTTGGAAACAAGCCAAAGCATTTGTTTATTGGAGAACTCATATTCGCAATGCATGGTTAGCCAATGAAGAATATGCCAATGAACATGAATTCAGACTTCCCAATGAAGGTGAATGGGAATGGGCAGCCAGAGGTGACAATCCTGAAGTAACTTATCCTTGGGGTGGTCCTTATACTCAAAATGCAAACGGATGTTATCTAAGTAATTTCAAACCTCAAAGAGGCAATTATCTTGCTGATGGGTATGCATATCCAGGAATTGTTGCTCATTATCATCCGAATGATTTCGGTTTATTCGACATGAGTGGTAATGTTGCTGAATGGTGTGAAGATGCATTTGACAAGTCTTCTACAAATTTCACACATGACCTTAATCCTCAATATACTTATTATGCAAAAAAGAGTGATACTCCTGAAAAGAAAAGAAAAGTTATTCGTGGAGGATCTTGGAAAGACGTTAGCTATTATACAACCGTATATGCAAAAACATACGAATATCAAGATACATGTAAATCTTATGTAGGTTTCCGTTGTGTTCAAAGTTATATGGGTCGTAACAGAGGTGATAATTTATCAAATTCATCTCACATATACTAAAAAATAATACCATTAAAATTATTTATAAACCAAAAAATCATTAACCAACTTTAAAAATTTTAATTATGGGACTTTACAAACTTGTTAGAAGTAAGAGCTATAAAAATTTTATGGCTAAATTGTACGGATGGGGTGCTTCACTTGTAATCTTAGGTGCGCTTTTCAAAATTACACACATTAAGGGTGCTAATTTAATGCTTATGTTAGGTATGATTACAGAATCCCTCATTTTCTTCTTTTCTGCATTTGAACCTTTACACGTTGAATATAATTGGGCACTAGTATATCCCGAATTAGCTTTAGGAGACGAGCAGGAAGATGAAATTTCTCAAAAAGGCAAAAAATTTGTTCCCACCGGTACTCCTACCCAACAATTAGATAAGATGCTGCAAGAAGCCAAAATCGGACCTGAACTTATTGAAAGTCTGGCAACAGGAATGCGCAACCTTAGCGAAAATGCAATGAAATTATCCGGAACTGCAGATGCTACCGTAATTACTGATAGTTATGTCAGCAATCTTACAAAAGCTGCCGAATCAGTACGAAACCTTTCACTCCAATACGACAAAACATCAGAAGCATTATCAAAAGATACTAATATTTCAGAATCTTACCTCGCAAATGTTGAAAAAGCCAGTAATGCAGTAGGCAGATTAGCTTCAATATATGAAGAAACTACCAAATCTTTACAATCCGACACAGGCTCATACAATGAACAATTAAATAAACTTAACCAGAATTTAACTTCGATCAATACTATTTACGAATTACAAGCTAAAAATTCACAGTCTATGTTAGAAAATTTCAAACAGATTGAATCCAATGTTCAACAATCTGCTGAAAACACTTTGAAATATAAAGATGAAGTGGATAAGTTAACTAAGAATATTGCAATGCTTAGCAATGTTTATGGCAATATGGTTGCAGCCATGAATATCAATAAATAATCTATAAATCAAATCATTAACTAAATAAATAAAATACTATGGGTGCAACAAATTGTCCGGAAACCCCGCGGCAGAGAATGATTGGAATGATGTATTTGGTACTCACCGCCATGTTGGCCTTGAATGTATCAAAAGACATTTTGGATGCATTCTCAGTTGTAGATGAAACGTTGGTAACCTCCAATAAAAATACTGAAAGCTCTATTTCTTCTGATTATTCTTTCCTTGACAGACAAAAAGCTATTCTTGGAGTTGAAAAAGTGAAAGAAGCTGACCAAAAGGCACAACAATTGAAAAAGGCAAGTAATGATATGATTAAATATATCAATACTATGAAAAGTGACCTTCTTAAATATGTTGAGAAAACAGATTTAAATGATGAAGGGAAACCGAAAACTGCAAAAGATATTTCCAGTAAAGATGACTATACAACTCCAACCAATTTTTTTATTTCACAGGGGAATGCAGCAAAACTTAAAAATGAGATTCTGAAATATAAATCAAAAATTTTATCTCTTGTTTCAGAAAAAGATCGTAAGAATTGTGAAAAATCTATGGGTTTGAATGTAAATGGCGAATATTTTAATAAAGATGGTCAAAAAGAATCTTGGGAAAGTCACAATTTTGACCATGTTATTATGATTGCTTGTGTAACATTGTTAAATAAAACTGCCGGAGAAGTGAGAAATGCTGAATCAATGGTTCTAAAACAAATTATTTCTTCTATCAGTGCTGATGATTTCAAATTTGACAATATTCAAGGACGTGCAATTCCAAAAACACAAATGGTTTTTTCAGGAGACAGTTATGAAGCAGACATCATTGTGATGGCTTATGATTCAAAACAAACTCCTGAAGTATATTACAAAATGGGAGTTGACACGCTTACTGAAGCTCAAATTGGCGGTGCAACAAAACTTGATGGTGTAAATGGTCTTGTTAAACTTAAACTTGGAACCGGCGGTATTGGTGACCAACGCTATGCCGGTCTTATTAAAGTTAAAAGGCCTGATGGTACAGATGCATATTACGGATTTAGTGACAAGTATACTGTCGTAAAACCATCTGCTACTGTTGCTGCAGATAAAATGAATGTGTTGTATGCAGGAATTCCGAACCCTGTATCAGTATCTGCTCCTGTACCTCCCGAAAAGTTAAGACTTTCCATGCCCGGTTGTACAGCTGCATCTGTTGGTGGTGGTAAATATAATGTCTCTGTTCCTGTCGGATTGATTGGAAGAGCTGTAACAGCCTCCGTCAGTGCAGATCTTGGTGGAAAAGGTCAGGCTTTGGGAACAACAGAATTTAGAGTAAAAAGAGTTCCTGACCCGACATCTTATATTGGTGCTAAAATTTGGGGTGGAAAACGTTCAAAACAAGAATTAATGGCCAATCCTTTCTTAACGGCACAAATGGGTGATGACTTTGCTTATGACCTTAGATGGAGCATTACTTCTTATCGTGTAACTTTCATTATCAGGGGTATTGAAGATCCTCCAATTGCTTGTGCAGGGGGACAGTTTAGTGAAGCTGTCAAAGCTAAAATAAATAGAGCAGGAATTAATACAATTATTCAATTCTCAGAAATCAGAGCTACCTCTATCGCAGGAAGCAGAAACCTTCGCGATATTACAGTCAGAATCCGATAATTCATTTAACAAGATAAATCATGAAAAAGTTTGGTCTTTTATTCGCATCATTATTAGTTGTTACCGTAGCTTTTGGTCAATATGATTCAACCGGAAGTACCATGGAGCAACCAATCCGCCCCCCGGTAGAAACTTCGTGGGAGAATCTTGAAATTGGTGAGTTTTCCGACCCTGTTCCTTATGTTCATCAACGTCAGGGCGATGTAATGTACTATATTACCATTTGGAGAACTATTGACTTGCGCGAAAAAGTCAATCACCCTCTCTATTTTCCAATTGAACAAAGAGGCTCTTGGAGAAGTTTGGGGCAAGTTATTTTAGATGCAATAAACTTAAATAATCCTGAAGCTGAAAATTCATTAAGAGTATATACTGATGAATTTTGTAATGTTCCTATGTCAAAGGAAAATATAAAAAGTGCATTGGTTGAAGTAAAAACACAGGAAATTATTAACCCTGAAACTTTTGAAGTGATTGGGACTCAGGATATTACAAATGAGTACAAATCGTATCAAATTTTATCCTACAATGTAAAAGAGATATGGTTCTTCGATAAACAAAGATCTCTTTTGGATGTGAGAATTCTTGAAATTACTCCTATTATTGAATATGAGAAACAATCTGAAGCCGAACCTGTTGAGGGACAAGAAGAAGAAATTGTAGCGGGATCCATTCAGAAAAAACGTGTCGGCTATATTCTCTATGATGAATTAAGACCTTTTCTTGCAAAACAGGAAATGTATAACATTAAAAATAATGCCCAAAGAATTTCATTTGATGATGTTATTACATGGAAAAGACAATTTACCAGTTACGTTTACGCTGAACAAAACGTTTATAGTGATCGTGAAATTCGCGAATATATCACCAATTCAAGGGATCAGAAAATTGAATCTGACAGAATTACAGATAATATCCGAACTTTTGAACATGACCTTTGGGAATTTTAATCTCTAAAATAGTCTATCTTAAAAGACGGGTATTGAGTACAATATCCGTCTTTTTTTGTATTTTTGCCATTATGATAAATAATGCTAAAAAAGATGGATTACAATTTTACTGAAATTGAAAAGAGATGGCAAGAATACTGGAAAAAATCCAACATCTATAAAACTGAAATAGATACTTCAAAACCGAAATTTTATGTATTAGATATGTTTCCCTATCCTTCAGGAGCAGGATTACATGTGGGACACCCTCTAGGATACATTGCCTCCGATATATATGCACGCTACAAAAGACAAAAGGGATTTAATGTCCTTCACCCTATGGGTTTTGATGCATTCGGTCTTCCTGCTGAACAATATGCTATTCAAACCGGTCAACATCCTGCACTAACAACTGTTAAAAATATTGCCCGATATAGGGAACAACTTGATAGAATAGGTTTTTCTTTCGATTGGGACCGTCAATTTAAGACTTGCGATCCTGATTACTATAAATGGACCCAATGGACATTCATACAACTCTTTAAACACTATTACTGCTTCGATGCCCAACAAGCCAGACCAATTTCCGAACTGGAGAAGATTTTTGAACATCAGGGAACCAAAGACTTAAATGTTGCCAAAACAGAAGATCTCCGGTTTACTGAAGAAGAGTGGAAAAAGATGAGTGAACCTGAAAAACAAAAGATTTTATTAAACTATCGGTTGGCATATATTGCCGACACATGGGTAAACTGGTGCCCACAGTTGGGAACTGTCCTTGCAAACGATGAGGTGGTAAGAGGTCTTTCGGTTCGCGGTGGCTATCCTGTTGAAAGAAAATTGATGAAGCAGTGGATATTGAGAGTTTCTGCCTACGCTGAAAGATTGCTTGAGGGATTGAATAAGGTTGATTGGAGTGATTCACTTAAAGAAATTCAACGCAACTGGATTGGCAGAAGTGAAGGTGCTTTTATTCAATTTGAAATTGATAACTTTAAAGAAACATTGGATATTTTCACTACCAGACCTGATACAATTTTTGGGGTTACTTTTATGGTTCTTTATCCCGAACACGAATTAATTGAAAAGATCACAACTCCTGAACAAAAGAAAGAAATAACCGAATATGTTAATTGGGCAAAAAATCGTACCGAAACTGAACGTCAGAGTGAAGTTAAGAAAGTTTCCGGTGCTTTTACCGGTTCGTATGCAATAAACCCATTTACCAAAAAGAGAATTCCAATTTGGGTAGCCGAATATGTTTTGGCAGGTTATGGAACAGGAGGAATCATGGCAGTTCCCGGTCATGACAGTCGTGATTATGCCTTTGCCAAACATTTCAATTTACCCATAAAAGAAGTGATCAGTGGAGGAGATATTACCGTTGAAGCATTTGAAACAAAAGAGGGATTCTGTATCAATTCAGAGTTTATCAATGAAATGAGTGTCAAAGAAGGTGGAAAAACGGTTATCGACAAAGTTGTATCTCAGGGCATAGGATATGCTACCGTAAATTATCGTTTGCGTGATGCCATTTTCAGTCGCCAGCGTTATTGGGGAGAGCCATTTCCGGTTTACTTTAAAGATGGAATCCCTTACACTTTAGAAGAGAATAAATTGCCCTTGCTCCTTCCGGAAATTGACAAATACTTGCCGACAGATTCCGGGGAACCTCCATTGGCAAGAGCCTCAAATTGGAAAACTAAAGAGGGATATCCTTTGGAATGTAGCACAATGCCCGGATTTGCAGGTTCAAGCGGCTACTATCTAAGATATATGGATCCTCACAATAATGAACAATATTTTTCTGCCGAAGCCAATCAATACTGGAGAAATGTTGACTTATATGTCGGTGGTGCCGAACATGCCACCGGTCATCTTATCTATTCTCGTTTCTGGAACAAATTTCTTTTTGACATCGGAATCTCTTGCGAAGAAGAGCCTTTCCAAAAATTGATTAATCAGGGAATGATTCAGGGGCGTTCAAATTTCGTTTACCGAATTATAGGCACCAATAAATTTGTCTCTTTAGGCTTAAAAGAACAGTATGAGGTAACTCCTATTCATGTTGAAATTAGTTTTGTTCATAATAACATTTTGGATATTGAAGCTTTTAAAAATTGGAGACTGGAATTTGAAAACGCAGAATTTATTCTTGAAAATGGGAAATATATTTGTGGCTCAGAGATAGAAAAAATGTCTAAATCAAAATATAATGTTCAGAATCCTGATGACTTAGTTAATAAGTACGGTGCAGACACCCTTCGAATGTATGAAATGTTTCTTGGTCCTATTGAGTTGGCAAAGCCATGGGATACAAATGGCATTGAAGGGGTATTCCGATTTATAAAAAAATTCTGGAAACTGTTTCATGATACAAATAACAGCTTCCATGTTGTTGATGAGGAACCCTCGGATGAAGAATACAAAATTATTAATAAGACTATTAAAAAGATTGCAGAAGATAATGAGCGTTTTTCCTTTAACACGGCTGTAAGCGCCTTTATGATTTGTGTAAATGAATTAAGCGAGAAGAAATGTAATAAAAGAAAAATCCTTGAACTGCTGACTATTTTGCTTTCTTCCTATGCTCCACATATCACAGAAGAACTTTGGCATTTGTTAGGAGCTGAAACTTCTATTGTTTTAGCCGAATTTCCTTCCTATGATGAAAAATATCTTCTGGAAAACACTTTTAACTATCCCATTTCTTTTAACGGAAAAACACGTTTTCAACGTCAATTTTCAATAGATTTAGCCATATCTGAAATTGAAAAAGCTATTCTTCAGGATGAGGAGACTTTAAAATGGATGAATGGTCAAAAAGCAAAGAAAGTTATTATTGTACCAAAAAAGATTATAAATATAGTAGTTTAATATTTTATATTATTCATCTCTCAACACTTTATGAGGCAAAAAGACTTTGTATTTAATGTTGTATTGCTCATATTTCTCAATTTGCTGATAAAGCCATTTTGGGTCCTTGGGATTGATGTTGGAGTACAGAACTGCGTTGGAGCTGCCAATTATGGATTATATTTTGCAGTATTCAATTTTACCTTTTTATTCAATATTGTATTGGATATGGGCATTACTAATTTCAATAATAAAAATATTGCCCAAAATTCCCAACTGCTTGCCAAACATCTTTCCGGCATTTTCACATTAAAGTTATTTCTTGGAATTATCTATCTAATCATAACATTCAGTGTTGCTTTAATTATAGGATATCGTGACCTACAACTCAAAATATTGCTTTTTACTGCAATCAATCAATTTCTGAATGCCTTTATAACATACTTAAGATCTAATATTTCTGCTCTTCTCATGTTCAAAACAGACAGTGTTTTATCAGTTTTGGACAGATTGCTGATGATCATAATATGTGGCATATTACTTTGGGGCAATATTACGGATAAACCATTTCAAATAGAATGGTTCATCTATTCACAGACCATTTCTTATTTAATTAGCAGTATTATTGCTTTTGCAATTGTATTCAAAAAAGCTAAGCCACAAAAGCTCTATTGGAACCTCTCTTTTTTTAAAATGATAATGAAGAAAAGCTTTCCCTTTGCTATTCTTTTTCTTCTGATGTCATTTTATAACAGAATCGACTCCGTCATGATTGAACGTATATTGCCGGATAGTATTTCTAATCTTGAAACAGGTATTTATGCTTCCGCATTCAGATTACTGGACGCTTTGGTAATGATATCTTACTTATTCTCTGTAATTCTTCTTCCTCTTTTTTCAAAAATGATCAAAGAAAAAGAAGATATAAATCCCATTATCAAAACATCCTTTTCTTTATTGTTTTATTTTGCAGTCACTTCAGTTGTGATGCTGATAAGTTATCGTTTCCCGATATTAGATTTTTTATACGCTGAACATGTAAACGAAAGTGCAGCTGTATTTATCATTTTGATTCCATGCATTATTCCAATCTCATTTACTTATATTTTTGGAACATTGTTAACGGCAAATGGTAATATGAAATTATTAAACATCGTGGCCATCGCCGGCATAATTGTCAATGTCATTATTAATCTTATTCTGATACCTCAATTACACGCCAGAGGAGCTGCAATAGCCAGTCTGTCAACACAGTCAGTTGTTTCATTGCTCCAAATCATTATCGTTTTTAAAGAACTCAAAATCCCATTTTCCAATATCCCTTTTGTAAAATGTTTGATCTTTTGCGTTTTGCTAATACCTTCCATTTATTTAATTGCTCATACTCCTATCTTAAATCCTTTTGTCGGTATGATTGCAGGTGGAATTATATCTTTATTGCTGGCTTTTATCACCAGATTAATTCCAATTACTTTTTTAAGGGATTTGAAATTGAAAAAAAACTAAAAAAAAACTAATCAAAAGCTGATCATATTAAAAAAAATGTATTTTTGCATATCAAACAAATAAAAAAACATTACTTCCTAAATAAAATACTATGAAAAGGAAATCTTTGTTACTAATTATCTTTATTATATTGATTTTCTTTCCTTTATTATTTTTATCGACTTCCTGCTCAACGAGTGATATCTATTACAAATCGAGTCCTCAAACATACAAACATTACAGAAGCAAGCAACCTAAATGGAATACTACCCGTCTAAGTAATACTAAGTATGTCATTAAATCTAAAAGAAGAACTAAATTTCACTACTAAAACCATTAATAACCCTAAAACTGTTTTAAGCAGTTTATTTAATTTGAAGCCAATGAATCTTAAAATTAATTTTTTATCATTGATATTTGTGTTCTCATTCATAAGTTTACAATCACAAAACAATAATAATCAAATCAATTTAAATATCGTAGAAGGAGAAAATGTTATTGAAGATGAGAATTCTGTTGATTCATTAGGGTTTAATCTCACCTACGAAGAAGATGACAAATCATTTGACAACATAGTATATAACGGTCCTGTAGTTCAATTTTTATATTTTGAATGGATGCCAGGCTTCTCCTTATATCAAAATTTTGAAGTTACTTCTGTCCATTATAAACACATCGGCCCTGTATACGGTGATACATTAATTTTGGAAAATTACTGTCATCCGGCTAAATATAGCGTCACTTCAAACTATGGAAAAAGAAGACGCAGAATGCATTATGGCATCGATTTAGGATATCCGACAGGGACTCCGGTGGTTGCAGCATTTGATGGAATTGTAAGGATATCTCAAACAAATGCCGGAGGATACGGAAACCTGATTGTCCTTCGACATAACAATGGCTTGGAAACTTATTACGGTCATCTTTCAAAAAGACTAGTTAACCCGGGACAAATGATCCATGCCGGAGACACCATTGGATTGGGGGGAAATACAGGCCGATCCTATGGAAGTCATCTTCATTTTGAAACAAGATATCTTGGAATTCCATTTAATCCAACTAAAATAATTGACTTTGCTAACTATAATTTAAAATCTGATACTCTGTATATTCGCGGTTGTTCAGCTGTTAGTAATCTGGCTGCCAATAATTCCATCAATACTACTATTCAAAATGCTCCCTCTCAACAAACTACTTCAGTTTCTTCTTCCGGAAGCAGCGTGGCTCCCAGCAAAGTTTACTATAAAGTAAAAAATGGAGATACACTCTCCCGCATTGCTCAAAAATACCATACCAGCGTTACTAAAATCAAGAAATTAAATGGTTTGAGAAGCGACTTTTTAAGAATCGGACAAAAACTTCGGGTTAAATAAAGATTATATCTTTCTATTTTAAAAATCGTTATTGAATAAAATATAATATTGATGATGAATAAATTATCAAGAAGGATTTCTTTTTTCTTTATTATCGGATTATATTTTCTCCCATTATTTTCTTTTTGCCAAACCCTTTCCCGTGACTTCGGATTTGAAAGAAGTGTTGCAGTCGATGTTCGGGATTCTGCTTTGAATTGTCTTTTATTTCCATGGTCCGGAGGATTAAATTCAATAAAAATATCAGAAATCGACCTTAATTTTGATGGCTTTAAAGATCTCTTTATTTTTGAAAAAAATGGAAATCGAATATTACCATTTCTAAATCAGGGAATTACCGATTCTTGTTGTTTTAGTTTTGCTCCGCAATATGTACACTGTTTTCCCAAATTACACGATTGGGCAATCCTTAAAGATTATAATCTTGATGGTAAAGAAGATATTTTCACATACGGACTTGCCGGAATTTCCTTGTATAAAAATATTTCACTGAATGAACCGGCATTTGAACTTGTTACTGAACAACTGCAATCATACTATTATAGCGGATATACAAATATTTACTCATCTCCTGATGACTACTTGGCAATTGACGACGTTGACGGGGATGGAGATTTAGACATTTTGAATTTCTGGCTTTTGGGCAAATATGTTCACTTTCAAAAAAATTATGGTATTAATCCGGAAAATCCCGATTTCAGGTTAGAAGATGAGTGTTGGGGGCACTTTTCAGAAGGAGCGGACAATAATGTAATTACTCTTTTTACCGATTGTTCTAATAAAAACTCGGTCGATGAAGCTGACAGACATGTAGGTTCTTCACTTTTATATTACGATTTCACTAGTGATGGTGTTAAAGATCTAATATTGGGCGATATAGATTTCCCTAACCTCATCTTACTTACTAACGGAGGATCTCCTGATAGTGCCTATATGATCAGTCAAAATCCTTTCTTCCCAAATTTTTCTGATCCCATCAACCTCTTTTCAATGCCTGTCTGCTCTGTTATTGATTGTGACAATGATTCCATCCCTGAACTGATTGCTTCTCCCTCAGATCCCTCTCTTATCAAATCCCAAGATATGAAAAGTGTTTGGAAATATGACTATTCTGACATTTCACATCAATTTGAATTAACCAATACCTCATTCATACAGGAAGAGATGATTGATGTGGGTAGCGGTTCAGTTCCGGTGTTGTATGATTGGAATGGAGATGGTCTTGAAGATCTGTTTATTGGAAATTATGGCAGCTATGACAGCTCAAATTATATCAATGGATTTTTGAATTCCTATTACTCTTCTTCCATTTCTTATTATCAAAACATCGGAACTCCTACCCTTCCCCGTTTTAAACTTGTTACAAATGATTTTGGCAATATAAAACAATATGGATTTTTGTCTCTCCACCCATCTTTCGGTGATTTTAACGGAGATTCCATTCCCGATTTGCTTTGTGGAAAGAAAGAAGGGGATCTGGTTCTATTCCTCAATAATTCAATTTCTGAAATGCCACTCTTCGCTCCCCCACTCCTGTCCGATCAGTCAATTGATGTCGGCGATTTCAGCACCCCGCAATACTTTGATCTTGACAGAGATGGCAAGAAAGATCTGCTTATTGGAAACCGCAGGGGGCATATTTCGTTCTTCCGGAATGTTTCCTATACTGAAATTCCTCAATTTCAACTAATTACCGATACTTTAGGAGGTGTTGACATACGAAATTATGAAATATCATATTTTGGCTATTCAATCCCTTGTTTTTTCAGAAACAGCTCAGATGAAACAGTTTTGTTTTGCGGAAGTGAACAGGGGAACATATTCTATTATAAAAACATAGATGGAAATCTGGAAGGAAATTTCACACTGGAACTGGAAGCTCTTTATGAAATATCGCAAAACCACAGATATAATATTGACGAAGGCATCCGTACTTCTCCATGCGTAGGAGATGTTGACAACGACTCATTTCCGGAACTTCTCATAGGGAACTGGGCAGGAGGAATTAGTTATTTTAAAGGAATAGCCGTCCCCGACTCAACTGAGAAAATTAGCAATCATTATGATAAGGCCAAAATTGAAATATTTCCTAATCCAACCACAGACAAAATAACGATCAAAATCCATCCATTTCAACTCCGAACAAATGGTCATCTTGAACTGTTTGACCTTTCCGGAAGAATAGTCAAGAAATTGGAAATCATTGGAGAATGTGCTACTGTAGATCTTTCAGACCTGAGAGAAGGAATCTATTTAGGAAAATTCATTCTCGACAAAACTATTTTGGAGTTTAAAGTTATTAAAATAAATTAGATACTTACAGCTTTATTTGGTTTTTATGTAAATCTATTTTAGGATGAGACATTCGTTTATTCACAAATATAACGCTCCGACGGAGCGAGGGAGAATCGTTGCTAATTCGTTGGCTACAAATATAACGCCACTCTGTGGCGGAATGTGGTAATCGGGAATTCGTTGGCTACAAATATAGCGCTCCTACGGAGCGGATCGAGTGGTCGTTTCAAATCATCGCAAATTTATTCCCGGAAGGGAATACAGCTTGGTAGCAAGGAGATTTTGCACAACACCTTTCGCATTCCTTCCGGAATGCGGCCATTATCCACACAAATTTAATTCTCCCAATTTATTGATGATTGAAATTTTTTCCTGTTTTTTGTGCTTTTTTATCAAAAAATGACCGGTTTTTAATAATAAAATCTTCCTGTTTTTGACTAAAAACTGATTTAGCTGAGTGTTGAGAGAATGCTTATGGATGAAAGCTATGCTCGGCTCGGTGGATAACTATGCTCGGCTCGGTGGATAGCTATGCTCGGCTCGGTGGATAGCTATGCTCGGCTCGGTGGATAACTATGGGTCAGGTTAATTTTATGGGGATTAGGCGAAGAAATTGTGTAATCTGAATAAGAAAAAAGCATTGTCGGTAACACCTCTTAAATTGGCACGAAAGAGTTTTACTTTAGCATTAAATGATTCAGCATTAGCATTTGTAAGTCTGTCATTGAAGAAGTTTAAGATATTGTTTAAATGGCATTTTACTGAATTAGCGGCTGTGTAAAAAAGGGTTAGTTTCTGTTCAAATATTTTATCAATCCATTTCAAGAACATAGCTTTCGCTAAGACTCTATGGGTTTGTTTATAAATATTTCTAAATTCAAGAACGATGTGATAAGCGTGTTCTATTTGTGGATGATTTTTGAAAAGTATTGCTGCTCTTAGTTTTTGATTTTCAGTCCATTCATCAGGTCTTTTAGCAATAACATACCTGGATCGTGCAAGCAGTTGTTTAGCAGTATCTCCGTTTTCATATTCCTTAGGAAGATATTTTATTCCTTTATGTTTAGCTTCTTTGACAAGTTTATTTTCTTCGTCAATGGCTTTTCTACGGGCGGTTGTTCGCATAATTTGCAAGGATTCTTCTATCAATTTTACAACATGAAAACGATCTATGATGAGTTTGGCTTGAGGAAAACAATTTTTTACAGCAAGTCCCATATTATTAGCCATATCCATTGTAATGTCTTTTACAATAACTCGTTTCTGTTCGGGAATTTTGTCTAAAATATTTGTAATATCTTGAGAACGAGTTCCTTTAATAGAGGCTGCCAATGATTTTTTCTTGCTTTTAGCAGCTTTATTAGTTACAAAGGTGTATAGCTCTCCTTTGGAAAGTGATACTTCATCTATGCTCAAATGTTCACCAATATTATCCGGATATAGCAGATAATCTTCGCAATGCTCTAATTGATTCCATTGATTAAATCCACTTGTATATTTCTTGTAGTGTCGTCGAAGTTTATCTGCATTTACGTGATAATGACCCGCTATTTGCGAAATGGGTTCTAAGCGATTATCTACCAATACCTTTTAAAAAAACAGCCAGTTCTTGGGTGATTTTGCAGCCTTCCGCTATAAAAGAAAAGTCATTCTGTATTTCTTCTCGTTTAGTCGCTTTATCCCGCCAACGACGACGACGCAATTTTAATAATACCTTTCTGCCACGTATCGGAAAATCTTCTATTTCTGAACTCTCATAAAAACCTTTTGATTCATATAAAGATTGTTGATAGCCATAAGGAAGTATGTTCTTTTCTTCCAATAAAATATGTAATACCCCTTGAGCTTGACTTGCATCACCTGTCTCTTGTATCGATACTATGTTAAAATGTTCCAGCAACTCTTCCGGTAACAGGTATGATATTAGATTTTTTTCCATATTTATTTTTGTCGTAAAAATAGTTAATTTATGAATTCTATAATCCTTATTTAAAATCTTTATTATACTCTTATTGTATTCTTAATCCCCATAAATTTTATGTGTCCCT
>JAEWNB010000052.1 GCA_023392945.1 Bacteroidota bacterium | reverse complement strand
GAATCGCCCTATGAAAATGTCAAGATCTCCGTAATTATCAAAAACGGAATCCCCGACCAAAACATTATCTCCTCGGTAAGAACCGCATACAATGAGATTGTTTTGATTGTCGGCAGCCAGTGCCGTGACTCCTTCATCATCTCCGTCACTAACAATTCTAACGGCATGAACAAATTGCATCTGTTCTTCGTCAAAGATTGCCACAAAACAGTCATATCCTGTAAAAGAAAATTGAATACTGTCAAAAGTACTTATAGATCCTCCCATATAACCTCCTATAGCAATTTTATTATCCGATAACAAAGCTAATGAAGTTGCTTTTTGAACATTATAGCTCCATGCAACTTTAATATATTCCACGTTTAACGAGGTGTCTAATTTGGATAAGAAAATTTTAGTCCCATTTAAGCCATAAGGATTGTTGAGAGGAATACTGTCATATTCCTGAGAAACTCCGCCTGCAATATAAATATTACCCTGTTCATTTATGTCCATATCAGAAACCATACACTTTGGAGACAAGTATTTATAGTTTATACAACGACCTGAGGAGTCTAAACAAGCCATATATAAATTGAAACTGTTTACAACTTCGGGTACCGGTACAGACTGTTCATTCACTATTATGGTATCACTTAAAGTATAACCGACGAAATAGTATTTTCCCCCATAACAAGACAAATGCGACTGTTTCCAATTATTGGTTGCCCCCATGCCACTGTCAAATAAAAAGGGCTTTACCGATAGCAAGACTCCTTCCGGACTGTACTTTAGCATATATAGCAAATTTTCATTCACTAAAGGAAATGATGGAATTCCGGTAAAAGGATAAATTTTGCTCAAAACAATGACATTATGATCACTGTCATAGCTGATACATGTTGGAGTATAGGTGTATAAATTTTCGTAGTTTGCAACAGGATAAAGATCACAGGAGACAGAATTGGCCCATTTCAAATTTCCAATAGTGTCCAATTTTATCAGTGCATCTACTCCGAGATTTGCCGAATCCCTATATACAAGCAAAGTATCATGTCCGACTTCATCTCTTAAATAAAATCGACTACCTGAACCGGATATTGCCAAAATAATATGATGGTCTATCATTTCCATTGATACATAATTTTTATTAATACTGGCATTTTCATAATCAACAAAAGAAGGATTCATGTTTCGGATAGAGCGATACCAACGCAAATTGCCTTCACAATCGTAGCTGGCAAGCACCAAAAAAGAAAGATTATAGTACAATCCGGTAGATGGCAGATTAATGGGAATGTTGTTCAGCCGGGGAGTATTCATTATATCGGAATAATAGAGGAGCACATAGCTGTTATTGTGTTCGTCGCACAGACAGCGATATACCTTTTCATCATCGGGTCCATTGGGAGAACCACCCGCATGATAAGCCCATTGAAAAGATTGCCCGGGAAGCAAGATCATGCTTCCCCATAAAAATAAGAACATTAGAATTTTTTTCATACTATCGCTATTATTGGGTTTTGACTACTTTTTTAACCGTTTTAAGAATTTGATAATAGTTACTTGCAATAAAATATGTAAAACTCTATTTTAGAGTCAATCCATAATAATGTTATTCTTTTCAAATAGGTTACAAATATATCTTTTTGTTTTTACAATTTATCATAATAACAAATTTTTATCTTTTTTCGGGACGAATGTGGGACGAACGTTGTAATGGAAAAAATATCAACTCAATTATATTAAATATCTTTATATTATTGTAAAGATTGGAGGAGGAGTTAAAATACCTTTAATTAATTTGCTATTAAAATTAGGTTGAAAAAAGAAATATGAACTGATTAGAAATTATTTAATTCAGTAATTAACGAATTTTCGAAACTTTTGGACACAATAGACAGCTTGAGATCGGAAAATATCGTCAAATCCTAATATCAGCAACACCTACTCCGTCATCCGGCGACGGTTTGAAAATCGCTAATTTACAATCTGTTTCCTGTCGCCGGCTGCCACCTCTTCCTCAACGAGGACGAGGAATCTTTGCCTTCGGCAATGTTCTGCCGAACTTGCCGATGAATGAACTGGCAGAAGAGATTATCGCCAGTTTATTCCCGGAAGGGAATACAGCTTGGTAGCAAAGAGATTCTGAACAAATCCCCGCATTCCGGAAGGAATGCGACCAATGTTGTGGCAGTTGGCGACGAGAAATCAAAAAACCATGGAAAAATTATTACAAGAAAAATCCTCTTTTTGTAAATCAATTTTAGGATTAAAATATTAACCTGTAAACCTATTTTAGGACGAGACACAAATATAACGCTCCTACGGAGCGTTGGGTAGGGCTCTGGAATTCTTGGCTACCAATATAACGCCACTCTGTGGCGGGGTTGGGTGTTTGAGAATTCGCCGGGTTCCAATATAATGTCCCTACGGAGCGGGATTTGGGTGTTGCCAACCGATTTTATTTTTGTGTTGATTGGTTCGTTCGTAGAGACGCAAAATCTTGCGTCTCTACAGGTTTTCGGCAATGTTCTGCGAACTTGCCGAAAATAAAAACTTAACACTAAAAACTAAAAACTCAATTTCGGAATTCCGACCGCACGCTGCCTGAGCTTGTCGAAGGCAGCGTGAAATATGAATATTTTTCTCCTTTTCTGTCCTTTTTTTAGTAAAAAAGGTCATTTTTTTATAATTAAATGCTGCTTTTTTTGGCTAAAAACTGATGGGGAGTGGTCTTGGGAGGGTGGGGTTGGTCGGAAGCTTCGCTCGGTTCAGTGGGAAGCTTCCGACGAGTCAGTGGGAAGCTTCCTACGGTTCAATGGGAAGCTTCCTACGAAGTGATAGGAAGCTTCGTATGAGGTCGAGGGAAGCTTCCTAATTGGTCGAGGGAAGCTTCGTTTTGGAAGGGGGAATGTTTTTGAAAAAAAGATGGGAGAGGGAAATGGGACAAAAAAAAACGGACATACTGAAAAGCATGTCCGTTGGGAAAAGGAAATGTTACCTTAGGTCTCCGGTGTGACGGGAGCACTTGGTTTAGTAGTGGTCACTTTGGCGAGTTTGGCAGTTCTAAGAGAGTCTCTCAGTCGCTCGCCGGGTCTGTAGCGAATGGTTACTTTTTTAATGAGAGAAGATATCACTTCTTCTTCAGTTTCGGCTCCTCTGCTGTGAATAGAAGGATACAAAGTTCCCAATCTTTCGAATCGGATAATTTTGCCATCACACAGTTTGTCGAGAATGACATTTTCCAAGGCAATAATCACCCCACGGATGTCGGGTTCACTTAAAGCACTGAATTTTTCAATCTCTTTGACCATTTGATCAGTTGTTAAAGGTCTGTCGTAAATGATGGAAGCATAATATTTTTTGTTTCCACCGCCGAGAACACCGGGCTCGCATTTCAATAATGATTTAAATTGAATGGGCATAACATTTATTGTTTAAGTTAATTTTTAATTTCCCATGGTTAATATTAATTGTGTGCACGGGGACAAAAGTAGAGGTTATTGTAACTCGAAAAACGTTTGTCAAGGGTTGTTTCTCTAGCTGAAAAATGGCATTTTTAAAAAAAGGTAGTTTTTCACATAAAAAAGGTCAATTTCCTCCTAAAAAATGCTTGTTTTTCAATAAAAAAAGTTATCAACAATTTTTTCGGGTTCCTTTTTGTCCTTAAATCATTGTTCTACTATTATTTATAAAAATGCATAAAAAAATACCCCTTTTTTTTATCAGTAAAATTAGTCACTATTAACTTTATATTTACAAAACAGGGCTCTTTTCAAAAGTGAAATTGTTGATAACTTTTTTATTTTTCCCCTCTTTTTTGGGGTGATGACAGGGAAAATGGAGGGTGAAACAGGCTGTGTTTACTCTTCTTTTTGGAGAAAATGGGAGCAAATTGAGCTGATGGGATATTTCGTAGGATATCAAGTTAAAAGGTGGAAGTCTCTAAATGCATTTTCTTAAGACATGAGCTCTCTTTTTGCTGCAGGAGTTGCTTAGGGAGCAGTATTCAAAGTGATGAGTAGGATTTTTGCTTCAGGGTGGTTTTTAAGGTATTGCTTTACCCGTTTGAACATATCTTTGGAGTACCAACCCGTCCAATTTGCCCAAAACAATACCATTACATAGTCGTAATGGTCAATCCGGCGAATTAAAGCTTCTTTTTCTTGGGAGGTGATGTTGAAGAGGTGAAGATCTTGTTGAAAAGATAAGTTTTTGTTTACCGGTAGCCACGATTTTTGTTTCATTGGTAAGCTATCCAGAATTCCCAATTTGTGGAGATCCCCAAAACATTGTTCCCATCCGAAAATAAATTCCCCTGTGTTGGTATAGAGACGGATTTGAACCGGGGATGCTTTTCCTCCTTTTTCGTATTTATAAGTGTTTAGCATATAGCTTTTTTCGCTGAGACTGTCCCTATATTGGGACGAGAGTTGAAAGGAAAAGGAGGTGTCAATGGCATACCGGAGAAGTAAGCTGTTCGCCTCTTTTACCTCTTCACTTTGCGGTTCCCTAACAGAGAGCAGATGGAAGATGCTGCATCCCGTTAGCCAAACAGAGAGTATAAAAAAGGAGATATAGGACAAAAAGAATTTTTTCATAGAAACAAATTACCAAATAGAAACTTATATATTGGTGGTTTTATTATCTGAGACAATGCAAAACTTAGTTTAATCTTCTGCGAGGGTGAGAATGAATCAATATATTATTGAACAAAAAATAGTATTTTCTCGCTGAATGGGGGTATGAGAAATAAACATAAGATGTTATAGTACTGTAATGCTTCCGGTAAACATCATGGGTTTTCGCATTTGAGTTTTGACAAGAAGCCTGTAATTGAAAACAGTATTAGAGAGGATAATCCCATTTACGTTGCCATCCCATTTGAAGTAAATATCTTTGGAAATAAAGACCATTTTTCCCCATCTGTCATATATTTCAATCTCTGCTTCACTGATTTGGGGTGTTTCGTTAAGAGGAAGCATGAAATAGTCGTTCAGCCCGTCATGGTTTGAAGGGGTAATGGTATTGGGCAAATATAAGTTGAAATCGCACGGAGGAATGGTAATGGCATCTTCTGCATTGCAATTGGCAAGAGAAATAGAGACGGAATAGTTCCCGGGATATCGGACGATAATCGTATCAGAAATCTCGCCCGTGCTCCATAGGATATCGTCTATGGTGGAATTGGCAGTCAGGACGGAAAAATATTCTTCGCAGAAATCTTCTGTCAGAGGGATGATTTCAATGTTGGCATCTATAATCGAAAGATGCAGGGTTACTGTACTGTCGCATCCTTGAGCGGAAGTAAAGGATTGCGTGTAATCACCGCTGTCATAATATGTCTCATCGTTCCATCTGTAATAATTACAGGCTTCTTTCGTGATCTCTATGTTATAAAGAGGATAAACAGTCAGCTCAAGTTCAATAATACTGTCACACCCAAGAGAGGTGAGTAAAGAGAGCTGATGAATCCCGGGAGTTGAAACGTTAAAACCGTTCTCAGAGTACGTTTCTCCAAGACAAATTTCAGCTTGTAAATAAGTTGTGGAAACCGTGTCGTTCACCGTTAAAGAGAGGACTATAATACTATCGCAGCCCTTAACAGTTTGGAAAAAGAGGGTGTCATTAGCGGTCTCAGAAAGGTTAAAACCGTTTTGGGAGTATGTATCGCCTTGACATATCTCGGCATCAATCCGAGTATAATAGGGATCATTAACGGACAAAGAAAGGGTAACTATACTATCACAGCCATGAGAGGTGAGTAAAGAGAGCTGATGAATCCCGAGAGTTGAAACGTTAAAACCGTTCTCAGAGTATGTTTCTCCAAGACAAATTTCAGCCTGTAAATAAGTGATGGGAACCGTGTCGTTCACCGTTAAAGAGAGGACTATAATACTATCGCAACCCTTAACAGTTTGGAAAAAGAGGGTATCATTACCGGTCTCAGAAAGGTTAAAACCGTTTTGGGAGTACGTATCGCCTTGACATATCTCAGCATCAATCCGAGTATAATAGTTCTCATTAACGGACAAAGAAAGGGTAACTATACTATCACACCCTCCGATTGTCACAATGATTAATTGACGATGTATGATAGTTCCGGCAACTTGGGTGCTGTCTGCCGGAATGTCAAAGCCATTTTCAGTATAGGGTTCACCTTGACAGATGTCATCAGAGATTTGAATTTCAATATATTCGTTATTATCTTCGTAATTGAGAGTCAATATGTTGTCGGTTGTATCGCACTCTGTCTGTTGGTTCCCATTTTGGGCAATGCCGGTTCCCCCATCATTGAGTGCAAAGACAAAATCAGTGATTGGCTGAAAAGGAAGGAGGTCAGCGGAGTTGAAAGAAAAGGAAATCATGCTGCTACTGTCGGGATATAAATTGGAAGTAACAGTTGCAGTCCGAATAACGGGTCCGCGGTAGGTGTCTTTATAAACGGTAATTTTATAAGGGGCAGAAAGTACATTGTCTCCCTCATTTTTATAATAAAGGGAAATCCGCATGGAATCACAACTGTTGTAAACAATAGTGCTATCTTCAATGACAGCGGCATCCGGCAGGGTGAAAAAAGGAATTCCGTATTGGTCAATGGAAGTGGCCTGCTGCAGAAAGTTATTAAAGGGGCGTCGAACCACAGTCGGCGTGTTCGGGTCAACAAGGGGGGTGCTCGGATTAAACTGATACTGAGGTACGGTCAGGTCGTTATTGATATTAACCACATTGTATGCATATTGATTCCAAACATGTCGTGCTGGCGCCCATTGTCCCGGAGGATTGCTGGAAAAGATGCAGACACGATTTTCCCCTGTAATGAGAATCTCTGCAGCTCCGTCATTGTTAACATCTGCAATAACCGGATATTCATTTGCTGTTAAAGAAGAATTATTGAAAGTTGTTAATATGCTGCCATTTGAACCGTTAAATATTCTGAGAGTTGTTTGGTCTCTGTAAATCAGTTCTGCACTGCCATCCAAGTTAAAATCAAACAAGGTGAGTCCGGTGGATGCTGAATTATCCGTAGTTGATATAGACCACATTATGCCAAGAGAATCTAAAGTAGGATAATACTTATAAGTATTTACAATGTTTCGTGCTGACAATCCGATTTCAGGATATCCATCGCCATCCATATCAGAAATTAGCGGAATGGAAGGTCCTGCCTTTCCTTGAT
This sequence comes from Bacteroidota bacterium, assembly GCA_023392945.1. Classification (GTDB taxonomy): domain Bacteria; phylum Bacteroidota; class Bacteroidia; order Bacteroidales; family WCHB1-69; genus JAGVVH01. The sequence goes on along the minus strand of JAEWNB010000052.1, from coordinate 2,556 downwards.
TGTGGCATGAAATGTTGGCAATAATATTATTATTGATTATATTTCCGGTTTGGGGTGCCCATACAAAAAGCGTTGCTTCATATGTTTGTACAAAGGGAGCAGCAAGAGTGGCACTCTTTCTTCGTGAAACTATCACATCCAGGTTTCCATCTAAGTCAATGTCTGCCAATGCAGTAGCGCCGTCTCCAACATCTTGTCTGGTATCAGATTGTCTGTATAGAGAAATGCTGTTCCCACTGGTTCCGGTAGGATTAATAATAGACACTTTATAAGCCATATTACCTGCAGCAATTTCAGGGTAGCCGTCATTATCCAAATCTCCTATAGCCATAACGCTCGGAGCCGTTTCATTTTCATTACTATAATGCAATGCCCCACATCCGAAATTCCATCCGTTAGATGCAAAATTGCCATTGACCAGCAGCTGCCCTGTCACAGCATTGTAAATCCGGTCATATACCATTACTTCTGGAGTTCCATCTCCGTTAAAGTCGGCGAACATGGGCGGGGGATTTTTATAGAAATTATTATAGCTGTTATAAATATTTGTCCAGCGCGGTGTGGTGAAATAATTATGGTTAATTGTATCAAATCCGAGGCAATATAAATTTCCGTTAAATGCTGTGTAAAAGATTTCTGCATAACCGTCTCTGTCCACATCTGCAAAACTGATGGAATTATCATGAGAAATATGACTGCCATTGCAAACGGTAAAAGAATATTTGACAGGCATTCCGGCTATATTTGGGTTTAGAAAATAAAAATTGCTATAAGTAAAACCCTGATTGGCTACTGCTAAAACTTCAACCGTTCCGTCATTGTCAATATCTCCGGTAAAATTGGAAACATCATTAGTGTAGGATGCTGCGCTTTGATTAAATAAAGAGCAACTCCATATATTTGATGGAGGCGTAGTTGTACAATTAATAATGGTAACATTGTCGGGAAATAGGGAAATTACTATATAAATCCAAGCAAAGTAACTGCTACCGTTGCAGGTGATGGAATATTGCAGACTATCACGACCGGTAAACCCGCTGTTGGGCGTATAAGTAAAACTGCCGTTAGTGGCAATGGTTGAGGTTGTCCCGTTTTGAGGAGCAGCGGTTATGGCAACATTGTAGCTGCCGCACCCTGAATCGTTATCAGTCGGATTTATGGTTATCGGATTATCTATATGAGTGGAAACATGATCATCATTGGCAGTTTGTGCCGAAAGAGTTTCCCGGGTCAAAATGGTAGATGCTAATAAAGAAAACAGAATATATATAATGAATCTAAGAGAAAGGGAATCTTTTTGGGAATGTTGTTTTTGAAGAGGAATATCTATGATTTTCATTAGAATATATTTTATAGAACTGTTATGGTTCCGTGAAATTCACAGCCATCTCTGAGGCGAATAACATAATAATATACTGAATTAATAATTTTTTTGTTTTCCATTCCATCCCAACTGAAACCTTTTCCTGAAAAATTATAAACAAGTTTTCCCCAGCGATTATAAATGAAAATATCCATTTCCTCATAAGGGAGATCCGATGGAAAAACAAACTCATCGTTGAGTCCGTCTTTTAATGAAGGAGTGAGTACATTTGGTAAATCTAAATCATCCGGACAACAAAACGCTATTTCCAAGGTATCATAAGCATAACAATTGTTATTTTGTGCAATAACGGAATAAGATCCAAAGTTGTGAACTTCAATGCTAAAATCGGTTTCTCCGGTATTCCATAATACCGAAGTGGCAGTTGTTTCCAAAGAAAGGTTTGCACTATAATCATTGCAGAAATTTTCCGTATTGTTAATGATTTCAACGTTAAAATTTTCATCTTCGGGATGAAAGGTCAAAGTATTGTTGGTTGTATCGCACTCGCTCTGTTGGTTCCCGTTTTGGGCAATACCGGTTCCTCCGTCATTAATAGCAAAAACCAAGTCGCTAATCGGTTGAAAAGGAAGCAGATCAGCGGAACTGAAAGAAAAGGAAATCCTGCTGCTACTGTTGGGATATAAATTGGAATTAGCGGTTACAGTTCTGATAATGGGTCCTCGATAGGTGTCTTTATAAACAGTAATTTCATAAGGTGCTGAAAGAATATTATCTCCCTCATTTTTATAAAAAAGTGAAATCCAAATGGAATCACAATCGCTGTAAAAAATAGTGCTATCTTCAACGACCGTGACATCGGGCAGGGTGAAAAACGGGATCCCGTATTGGTCAATAGAGGTAGCTTGCTGCAGAAAGTTGTTAAAAGGTCTTCGAACCACAGAAGGAGTATTGGGGTCAATAAGAGGCGTGACCGGATTAAATTGATATTGAGGAACGGTTAGGTCATCATTAATATGAACCACATTATATCCGTGCTGATTCCATACATGTCGTGCCGGAGCCCAACGATTGGAGGCGTTTAAAGCGGTAAAAGAAATTATTTTTGCCGGTAAAAGAGTTCCGGAAAGAAAATCACAGCTAGAAACGACAATTTCTGCCGAGCCGTCCTGATTTAAATCCACAATAATCGGATAATCAACAGCGGTTGGAGCAGGGCAACTGAATGTGGT
>JAEWNB010000035.1 GCA_023392945.1 Bacteroidota bacterium | reverse complement strand
ATATTTCCGTTGGCAAAATAACGAGTCAGTTTTCCCTCTTTTTTACCTTTTTTCATGGTTATTTCTAGGGTTTTAGTGCCATAATTCTCATCATAATAGATCATTTTGCCATTTTCTTTGCCAAATCTATACTCAATTTGGGATTTAATTCTCCCATTCGGATAATATTCCTCTTTGGTCTTTGTACAACTTGTTGTTAACAATAGCAAAGCGCCGATGTATAAAGATGTTTTTAAAATATTCATTTTTAGTTTGTTAGATTATTAATGGCACTATTAAAGTATAAGCAACAAAAATAACATTAATAAATAAGAAATATTGCATTAGATGCAAAAAAGGATAGAAACAGTGATGCTGAGTAAATCTTTCTCGGTTCGGGAGTCTGGTTTAAGAGATAATGGGTTTATTATCAATGTTCTTTTAAAGAAGTGAAAAATTTAATACAAATTCCGGCTCCTCCGCCGAGTAAAATAGATAAGATGTAAACTGGAATTAAATCAAGAGGTTCATTCCAGCCTATAATTATTGATGATGGAAAAAATACTAATAAAGAAATTATGATGCCTTTAGGAATAGATTTTATTTTTAAATCAGAAGTTGAAATAAAAAAACCAATGATAATCCACATGAAGAAAGCAGCAATTATTGTCTGCCATTCCATTGATTCCAATAACATCGGAATGATGTAAATAATCCCGGAAATAAAGCCGATAATTATTCCAATAATAATTCTTTTCATAATGAAAATTTATTATTTAATTTTAATTTTAACTTTTTAATGCTGCAAATATAACATATAAATATTAAATTACAACAATAAAATCAAATTATTTTAAAATTTCTTTATACAATTTTGGATATTAATATTAATTAAATGACTATTAGAGGGTTTTAAACTTAGTAATAAATAAAATTATAATTTTTTTTAAGGTAATAATTCAGTTTTTTTATTTTTATAACGAATTCTAAAAGTCTTATACATTACTTTATCACATTAATTATTATAGATTCAAAAACCGTAATGCTACAAGAAAAAAGATTTATAAAGTTCTTGAAGTCATATTTAAATTATGTGGTATTAAAAGATAAGAAACAACTGCATTAATGGTTATACCATAAAGCGCCACGGCGAGCCGTAACGCTTTATAAGAATGTTTAATCAATTACTTGATGGACTGGAAAGTTAGCAAAGTAAAAGATGTTAATTTTGATCTGATGCAAAAGTTCGTTGAATCCCTTTAAGGTATTTTACTGCGGGATAGCCAAAAACGACAACAAGACCTTCGCGGCTTCTATATTTTATTCCATATTTTTGTCTTAGCTGTTTGGCATTTTTGCCATTTTGGATCAGCGGGTGAATGGTTCCAAGCATGCAACTACCCAATCCCAAAGATTCTGCAGCCATCATAGCATAAGTTGCGGCTATAATCGGATCGGCAGGATCAGAGAAAGGAGAACCGTAAAAATAGATAGTCAAAGGAGCGCTGTAAGTGAGATAGTTGTGATTTTGTTTCATCTCCTCTTTGAAAAAATTAATTGCAGGTTTAATAAATTCACGGAACAACTGATCGTTTGATTTTCCCCAAAAAGGACGCATGAGTGTTAAAAACCAGTCGGAAGTTAACCATTTCATTTTTTCAAGATGTTCGACAAAGTCTTTTGCAAAGGCGTTGGATTTTTCTTTAGAATCGAGAACCATAAGATGCACGTCAGTTGGTGGCAATCCCATCGGAGAATATCGGGCGGCTTCCATGATTTTTTCTATTATTTCTTGTTCCACCTCCTTCTCCTTAAATTCTCTTATGCTCCTTCTCCTTTTAAAGAGGTTTAGTAATGATTCATAATCGGAACATTCTTCTTTTGAAGGGATAGGGAATAGGTCTTTGGGAGACAATGTTCTGCCATTAATTTCAATGGCCCCAGTTGGACAGATTGCCATACAGTGTCCACAGCCTATGCACCCGAAAACTGAAGAACTACTCATAACTGCCTTGTTGTTTTTGATCTCAAGGCTGAAATTTTTGCATACTGAAACGCACAATCCGCAGCCACTGCATATTTCTTCATGAATGAGAATTTCTGCATTTTGATTTGTCCTTGTTGTTGGAATTGCCATTTTATTTTGGATTTAGATTATTCATTTTTATTATCTTCATTATCACTTCTTTTTTTACTATTCCTTTTTTCCTTATTGATAGCCTGCTGAATAATCCATTCCAATTGGCCGTTGGTGCTGCGAAATTCATCCGCAGCCCATTTTTCGACCTTCTTTAGCAATTCGGGGTCAATTCTCAGAATAAAGGATTTCTTTTGAGCCATAGCCTAGTATAATGTTCCTGTGTTAATTACCGGTGAAGCTGCCTCATCGGCGCAAAGAACAACCATCAGATTACTAACCATGGTTGCTTTTTTCTCGTCATCCAGATCTACTACTTTTTTCTCACTTAATTTGTTAAGGGCAAGTTCGACCATTGACACAGCCCCCTCGACAATCTTTTCACGTGCTGCTATGATAGCTTCAGCTTGCTGACGACGCAACATCACACTGGCAATTTCTGCAGCATAAGCAAGATAATTTATTCGAGCTTCAACAATTTTAATTCCTGCAATTTGAAGCCGTTCACCTAATTCCAACTCCAACCGATCATTGATTTCCTCACCTCCGGAACGCAATGTAAGCTCATTTGAAGTGTGATCAATATGATCATAAGCATAAAGTCCGGCAACTTTCCTTAAAGCAGCATCACTTTGAACTTTTACAAATTTGTCGTACTTATTCAATGAATTGACCTGGAGAGTGTTGTTTGTTGCAACAGATAAGACTTCTGAGTCAATGTCAAAACTTGCTTTATAAGTGTCGTCAATTTTCCATACCAATACAAGCCCGATCATGATTGGATTTCCATTTTTGTCATTAACTTTAATGGGTTCTACATCCATATTTCGGGCCCTTAATGATAGCTTCTTCTTTCCATAAAATGGATTAAACCAGAAAAAACCGTTCTCTTTGACAGTCCCCGAATATTTACCGAAAAATGTCAATACAACAGATTTATTGGGTTGAATGATAGTGAAGCCGATGAGATGAATTACCCATACTATAAATAAAATGACAAATATGACTATTGCCCAGTTTTTAGTTGGATCCCCATTATAGTAAATTACCGATATTATGCTAACGGCAAATAGAAGGATGTTTAAGATTAAATGAATAAAACCATTTGACCCTTTCATTTTTTTTGTAAACTCATTTGTATTCATAATGATATTAAATTGATATTATTTTAATCGCAAAAATATACTTCTATTTTTAATATTTAACTACTGATGTAAAATTTTATTGTTTTAATCTTCAGATAATTACAATGAAGTTGTGTTTTGTGATCTTTTTTATGCCAACTTTTTTGGAAGAAATTTTCATTTTTATTATTGATGTGTATTTAGGTATATTTTTTATTGTATATCTTTGCAACTATTATTCGACAAATTTGTTTGTTTAATTTCAAATTTAAACGATATTATCAATCAACAAAAGGAGGTTATTATGACAAATGATTCAGTTGAGGAAGCAAAATGCTGTCCTGAGTTTGACCCGATTCCATGGGAAGATAAAATATTTGAGTGGAATCATAAGAAATTTGTGAAGACACATGTCTTTACTTTCTTTTTTATGCCTTTAAATTTTGGTGGTGTGATGACAAAACTTATGAGGAAATTTGATGAGGTCGGAGCTAAAATGGAGAATTATATCTGTTTATCAGAACATACTTCTAAGTGGAATATGAATATTTATATGGAAACTGACAGGATTATTCCCAGTATGGAAAATGTAGAGCTGACAGGGAAGTATTTTAGCAAGGTGTATGAGGGTTCTTTTAAGAATACACGAGAATGGTGTAAAGACTATGAAGAAGTTGTTGCTGCAAAAGGTCTTAAAATTACTAAATGGTTTATGTGGTACACTGTTTGTCCCAAATGTGCTAAAAAATACGGAAAAAACCATGTTGTTATTATTGGAGAGATTGCGTAATTTTTGACTCCAAATGTAGAAGAGCATTCTTACGTACGATTATTTTATTACTTTTGCAAAAAAAAATATTTATATGAAAAAGATCAGATTATTATTATTGTCCCTAATGCTTCTTTTTGTTGCGGGAAGTTATGCGCAAACTGCTAAAACAGATGAAATTAAGATTAAAGTCGGATTTCATTGTCCAAACGGAAAAGCCTTGATTGAAAAAGAATTGGCCAAGGAAGATGGTGTTGTTAAAGTTTTTGCAGATGTTGAAACTAAAGTTGTAACTATCAACTATAATCCTAAAAAACAAAACAAGGATAAACTTGTTGCAGCAATTGAAAAGATTGGCTATACAACAGAGTTTACCAAAAAGGATGCTGTTATTCAAAAGGCATGTTCGCATGATGACCCCAGCAAGGAAGAAAGTAAAAAGAAATAAGTAGTTTTTTTAGTTAATTTTATTTCCCGGGAAACCGGGATTTTTTTTGTTACTTTGCTAACGATTGCTGAATTAAAGAATTTATGAAAAAATTTCCTTTGATAATAATACTATTATGTGTCATTCAATTATTTATCTTTAGTCAGGATAGTAATGTAAATAAAAATGACAGATTACTGTTATGCCAAAGGGAATTTGTAAGTGCAAAAGAGACAAGCGTTTTACCGAATAAATGCAATATACAAGATATTCCTAAATTGGAAATCCCTAAAACTAATCCGGATGAGATTATTATTACTCATGTGGGTTATTCACTGGTTTATAATGAAAAATATGAACAGGCAAATTGGGTTGCCTATCAATTAACGAAAGAGGAAACAGTAAAATCCTGGGAGCGAGGAAATGCTTTTAAGGAGGACCCGGAGGTCAAAACGATGACTGCAAGTAATCAGGATTATGCCGGTTCAGGATTTGACAGGGGACATCTGGCTCCAGCAGCAGACATGGGGTGGTCATCAACGACTATGTCAGAATCTTTTTATTATAGCAATATGAGTCCTCAAAATCCAAGTTTTAACAGGGGTATTTGGAAACAATTGGAAGGCTTGGTGAGGAATTGGGCGATTGAAAATGATACCCTTTATGTGGTAACGGGTCCCGTTCTGACGGATAATTTGCCTACAATCGGTCCCAATCAAGTGGCGGTGCCCGACTATTTCTTCAAAGTTATACTTGATTATTCAAAGCCTGTCATCAAAGGAATTGGTTTTATTATGGCTAATAGTGGTTCTGACACTCCCTTGCAATATTATGCAGTCACTATTGATAGTGTTGAGAAGTTTACAGGAATTGATTTTTTCCCCTTATTGCCTGATGACGAAGAGGAATGGATAGAGGAAAAATGTTGTCTAGAATGCTGGACATGGATAAATAGTAATACTCCAAATAAAGTTCCTAATAAAGCCGACTCTTCTGTTCAATGCAGTGGAATAACAAAAAAAGGGGCAAGATGTAAGAATATGACCAACAGTCCAAATGGACGATGTTATCAACACGGAGGAAATTGAAATTTGAAATAAGATCAATTACAAAGAATTATAAAATGAAAAAATTACTTCTGATTTTAACGTTATGCTTTTCTTTAGGCATATTAAGTGCACAGAAAAACAATATCGATCTTATCTTAAAAGCCTATTTTCAAGGACGACCAAGTACTTTTGACAGTGTTTCGGTTACTAATTTAATTCATTCGGAAAGCATTATGATGTATTATCCGGACACCATTTTGTCCAATTATACCACCGGAATCAATAACTACGACAATGAAGATGGTCTCTTTGAACTGAGACAAAACTATCCTAATCCTTATGCGGAACAATGTGCTTTTGAGCTGTTAACAAACGATGATGAGGAAGTTACTTTTTATATCACAGATATTTTAGGCAGAACGGAATATATAAAGAGTTTTCATTTGTCTCCCGGAGAGCATTCCTTTAACATTGAAACAGGCAATATCGGAATTCATTTTCTGACTGCCCGAACAAATCGATATAATTGTTCAATTAAATTAGTTCAAACCGGAAGCAATTATTCTTATGATATTACTTATACCGGCTCAAAAGATTTCTCCTTAAACTCTTCGAAAGGGAATAGTCCCGGAAAGTCTTATTTTGATTTTGACACTGGAGATCATTTTGATGTTAAATTTTATAAATGGATTGGTGATTCGGATGGAATTGAGATATTGTGCGAAGCATTTCCCATAATTGATGAAAGTGGAAGTATCATTTCCTTATATTTAAGTGATACAATTTCAGAAAGTATATCTTTAAAAAATACCACTTGGGAAGTTCTCTTTACAAGATATACTGCTTATAACATGGTATATGTTCCGGAAATAACGGATGAAGACTTAGTAGAAGCCACTGTAACGTTTTATGATTCCACTTTTCTCTCTTTCAGAATCAAAGATATCTCTTCTCTATATTATAAAGCATGGGAATTCGGAGAAGTTTGCAGACCTTATTGGGGAAAATATAAACTTGACGGTTCATTATTAAAAATATATTCTATTAACAGCACACTTTCCGATACCCCTATTAGAACTTTTGGGTTAATTC
>JAEWNB010000142.1 GCA_023392945.1 Bacteroidota bacterium | reverse complement strand
TGAGAGGGCCTTTTGGTTTGAGAAATTGATGGATTAAAAGTGGTTATTTTTAGTTTCTATCCCTGCGCCACGGGATAGAACTGAAAACACCGCAAAGGCGGCTGCTTTCGGGCACAGGGGAACAAGGCCAAAAACAGATACATTCTCTTTCATATCCAAATCCCGTGGCACCCAAATATAAAATATAAATATATTTAATAACCTATTTTTTTAATATCAAATAAGTTTAATTATATATAATGTTAATTGAGCCTGAGAAATTTTTTGAATAGAAAAAATGTTTAAATTTGCAGCAAATTTGTTAGTTATGGATAAAAAAATAAAACCTAATGTAGATGCTTGGCTTCGCGGAAATTATGACAAAGAAACTAAAGAGGAAATCAAAAGGTTAAAAAAAAATAATCCCGATGAGCTAGTCGATGCTTTTTATAAATCACTGGAATTTGGGACAGGTGGCCTTAGAGGCATTATGGGTGTCGGTACTAACAGAATGAATAAATATACTGTTGGGGCTGCTACTCAGGGATTAGCCAATTATTTGAAGGCTACTTTTAAAAATACAAAACTGAAAGTGGCGGTTGCTTTTGATTCTCGAAACAATAGTGCCTATTTTGCCAATATTACCGCAGACGTATTGTCTGCCAATAGAATAGAGTGTTTTTTGTTTGAAGAGATGCGACCTACTCCTCTTCTTTCTTTTGCTGTTCGTTATCTGGAATGTCACGCAGGAGTGGTGATTACTGCTTCGCATAACCCGAAAGAATATAACGGCTATAAAGCCTATTGGGGCGATGGTGGACAGTTAGTGCCACCGCATGATCATAATGTTATTAATCAAGTCAATAAAGTTAAGAATATAGATAAAATAAGATGGGAAAGGAAAGATGCTTATGTTAAAATAATAGGATCAGAAGTTGATGAGGCTTATTTGCAGGCTATTGAGAAACTCTCGCTTAATCAGGGTGCTATTTCTAAATGTGTTGATTTTAAAATTGTCTATACCTCTTTACATGGTACCGGCATTACGATGGTACCGAAGGCACTGAATAGATTTGGCTTCCAAAATGTTATCCTGGAGGAGAAGCAATGTGTTCCGGATGGAAATTTTCCAACTGTAAAATCTCCCAATCCCGAAGAAAAGAGCGCATTGGAGTTGTCAATGAAGCTTGCCGATGAAGTTAATGCCGATTTAGTCCTGGCAACCGATCCTGATGCTGATAGGGTAGGAATTGCTGCCCGGAATGGTAAGGGTGAGTTGATTCTGTTTAATGGTAATATGGTGGCAACCATGTTAACTCACTATCTGCTTTCTCAATGGCAAAAACATAAAAAACTTTCGGATAATGAGTTTATTGTTAAAACAATTGTTACAACAGATATCATTAATAAAATTGCACTTGATTTTAATGTGAAGTGCTATGATGTACTGACGGGCTTTAAATATATTGCCGAAACTATTAAACTGAAAGATAATAAAAAGAAGTTTATTTGTGGCGGTGAAGAAAGCTATGGCTTTTTGGTTGGCGATTTTGTGCGTGATAAAGATGCCGTTTCTGCTTGTTGCCTGATTGCCGAAATTGCTGCAGTGATGAAAAATAAAGGAAAAACGCTGCAGGATTACCTGATTGACATCTACTTAAAATACGGATTTTATAAAGAAGAGCAGATGTCTATCGTGAAAACAGGGAAAAACGGACTATTTGAAATCAATAAAATGATGACTCATTTGAGAGGAAAATTTCCTAAAAAAATAAATAAGAGCAAGGTTATTGAGATTCTGGATTACTTCTTTGGGAAAGGTTATGATTTTGTAAATTCAACATTTTTTGATACAGATCTGCCTATTTCGGATGTGATCCAATTTTTTACTGCCGATGGAAGTAAAGTTACGATCAGACCTTCAGGTACTGAACCCAAAATTAAATTCTATTTTAGTGTAAATGAAAAAATTGTCAGCAAAGAACAATATGCAGACATGGAGCAATTGCTCGCTAAAAGAATCGAAGATATTAATGTATCACTTAAATTTAAATAAAACAGAATGATTAATCCGAAATTATTAAACCCCGGTTCAATTGTGGTAGTTGGAGCTTCCAATGATATTCATAAGCCGGGCGGCAAAGTGCTGAAGAATTTACTCGATGGCAATTTTAAAGGGACTGTTTTTGCAGTTAATCCAAAAGAAGATGAAGTTCAAGGTATCAAATGCTTTAAAAATGTGGAAGATCTGCCGGAGGTGGACTGTGCTATTTTGGCTATCGCTGCTAAGTATTGTCCTGCTTCGGTCAATACACTTGCTCTTGCTAAGAAATGTGGTGGTTTTATCATTTTATCTGCAGGTTTTGGAGAAGAGAGTGCTGAAGGCGCAGCATTAGAAGGCGAAATTGTTAAAACCGTTAATAGTGTCAACGGAAGTCTTATCGGCCCTAATTGTACGGGTTTTCTGAATATTAACTACTGTGGGGCTTTTGATGCACCCATTCCACCGCTGAACTCCAAAGGAATTGATTTTGTTACCGGCTCCGGCGCTACTGCTGTCTTTATTAAGGAATATGGCATTACCAACGGTTTGTCTTTCAATAGCGTCTGGGCAGTTGGAAATTCAGCCCAAATAGGTATTGAGGAAGTTCTGGAACATCTTGATACTACTTTTGACCCTGAAAAGAGTTCAAAGGTTATCATGCTTTACATGGAGAATGTGAGAAATCCTCATAAATTATTGCTTCATTCTACTTCTCTTATCAACAAAGGATGCAAAATTGCCGGTATTAAGTCGGGCGGTTCTGCTGCCGGTAGTCGTGCCGCATCTTCACACACGGGAGCGCTGGCAACTTCTGATGTTGCAGTGGAAGCCCTTTTCCGTAAAGCCGGAATAGTACGTTGCCATAATCGGGAAGAACTGACTACCGTTTGTGCAGTCTTTATGCACCCGGAAGTGAAAGGGAAAAGAATTGCTATTATTACGCATGCCGGCGGTCCTGCCGTTATGCTGACGGATGTGCTTTCTAATAACGGCCTTGAAGTACCGCATATTGAAGGCCCCGCTGCCGATGAATTGCTCACTAAACTCTTTGCCGGCTCTTCGGTGGGTAATCCTATCGACTTTCTTGCTACCGGTACTGCCGAGCAGTTGGGAACTATTATTGACTACTGCGAGAATAAATTCGATAATATTGATGCTATGTGCGTCATCTTCGGCTCCCCCGGACTCTTCTCCAATTGGGATACTTATGCTGTGCTGGACAAAAAAATGAAAAGTTGCAAAAAACCGATTTTCCCGATTTTGCCTTCTATCATCAATGTGAAAGATGAAATTGCTGATTTTATCAATAATAAAAAGAGAATCAATTTCCCGGAAGAGTGTGTTTTTGGAAATGCGTTGGCAAAGGTTGTCAATACGCCAAAGCCGCAACCGCTCTATCCTGCTTTGCCTGACATTGACTATGCTGCCATCCGCAAGGTGATTGACAGTTGTGAAAACGGTTATCTCTCTTTGGATAATATCCGCGCTTTGTTGGATGCTGCACATATCGGCTGTAAAAAAGAGGTAGAAGTGAAAACCGAAGCCGAAGCTGTCGATTATGCCCGCAAAGTAGGTTATCCCCTTGTTATGAAAGTGGTTGGGCCCCTTCATAAATCGGATGTTGGCGGAGTTGTCCTGAATGTCAAAAATGAAGAAACTGTTAGAAAGGAATTTCAACGACTGATTAAAATTCAAGATACATACGCAGTGGAATTGTATCCGATGCTCTTTGGAACTGAGATATTTATCGGGGCTTCCCGAGAAGAGAAATTTGGTCATCAGGTGCTCTTTGGGCTGGGCGGCATTTTTGTGGAAGTAATGAAAGATGTGAAAGCTGCTCTCGCTCCGGTTAATGTGGAAGAAGCTAAAGCCCTTATAAAGGATTTGAAAGGTTATAAGATAATTAAAGGAGTGCGTGGTCAACAACCGGTTAATGAAGATTATTTTGCCGAAACTGTTGCTCGTGTGTCGGCATTAGTGACGGCTGCTCCCGAAATTGCCGAGATGGATCTCAATCCTTTGTTGGGAACTCCGGAATCTATAATTGCAGTTGATGCTAGAATCAGAATTGAAAAATAGGCTGTGCTAAATATTATTACATGGGTGTCATTATCCGGCAGAGCATTAAAGGAACTATTGTCAACTATATAGGCTCTTTCATAGGGTTTATCACTACTTTCTTTATTATAACCCAATATCTTACTACCGAAGAGATTGGTCTTACCCGAGTTCTTCTGGAAGTATCGGGGTTATTTGCCGGAATCGCGCAATTGGGGACAAATTCCTCTGTAATGAGGTTCTTTCCCTATTTTAAAGACCCTGAAAAAAAAGATCACGGTATTTTCTTCTGGTCTCTGATTGTGCCGATTGTGGGGTTCCTCTTTTTTCTTATCCTTTATCTCTGCCTGCAAGGACCGATTACAAGTTTCTTTTCTGAAAAATCACCCCTTTTTCTGGATTACTCTAATTATGTGATTCCATTGTCTTTCTTTTTGTTGTATATCAGCGTTTTTGAGACCAATTCAAATGTGCTCTATCGCATTGTAGTCCCTAAGCTGATTAGAGAGGTGATAATTCGGCTGATGCTGATTGTAGTCTATTTACTCTATGCTTTTCGTGTTCTGAATTTAGACGGTTTTATTATTGCTTTTTGTTTGACTTATGGAATAGCCCTCTGTATAAATATTTTTTATCTCTTCTCACTGCAACGCGTTTCCCTGAAACCTGACATGGAGCACATAACAAAGCCTATACGAAGAGATTTTTTATTTTATACTATATTCCTGATTACTGCTGCTCTGGGTGGTGTAATTACTCCAAGTATCAATACTATTTTTGTCAGTGCCCGTATGGGCCTCTCTTTTACGGGAGTTTTTGCGGTAGCTACTTTTATTGCTGCTATTATCGAAATTCCCTATCGTTCTCTCGGTGCTATTTCGCAACCTCATATCTCGCAAGCTATCAAAGATAACGATATTAAAACAGCTAACGATTTGTGCAAGAGTGTCTCACTCCATCAGTTGTTGGTGGGGAGTTTTATTTTCTTTTTCATATGGATAAATATTGACCTGATTTTTGCTATTCTTCCAAATGGTCAAGAGTATGTTGCAGGGAAATGGGTGGTCTTTATTGTCGGCCTCTCGCGTCTTTTTAACTCTGCTTTCAGTGTGGGAACTTCAGTATTGGGATATTCCAAATACTATTATTTCTCTCTAATCTTTACTTTTTTACTTACGGGTGCGGCAATTTTGCTCAACATCGCTTGGATTCCGGTATGGGGCTTAAATGGAGCTGCATTGGCTACGTTAGTCTCTTATGTAATATATTATTTTTTCTTACTCGGACTGGTGAGATGGAAAATTAAAACTTCCCCTTTCTCTTTCAAACAGATTGTTGTGGTGTTGATTATATTAGCCCTTTTTGCTTTAAATATGATTTGGGAAGCTTATCTTTCTCCGTTGTTTTTAGCTCTGCCGATGAAAGCACTTTGGAGTAATATTGTTGACGGAGTTATATCTTCTGTTTTGTTAGGAGCTGCAGGAGGATTGGCTGTTTATCATTTTAAAGTTTCCGAACAAATTAATAGTCTGGTTAGAAAGTATTTGAAAAAATCTATTGATTGGATTCATCTGAAAAGATAATCTACCGATAGTTTTCGATTTATTCTTTAATAGACGCTATTTGATGTGGACAAGAATCTTATATTGGTTCACTGAATTCAAGTCCTTTTATTGCAGATGTCTCGTTCAAGTTTTATTTGCTTTTCTCTTTTTCCACTAATTCAATTGTATGAGTAAGGAGTTCAACTCCACCATAATCACCGTGTCCCGGGATTACAGTTTGAATACCAATATATTTGCTCAGGAGCTTATTTATGGTCAAATCCCAATCTGCAACAACTGCATCTGACAAGTTCCCTAAATCTTGAGAATCGGAGGATTTTACTAAACAACCGCCAAAAAGTATTTTTTTATCCGGAATCCAGACAGTAATATTGTCAAAGGAGTGACCTGCACCAAAAAATCTACAATCAATTTGTTCTCCGTTAAAATCAAAAGTCAACGAATCCCTGAAAGCGATTGAAGGGATAGGTAAACCTATCTCTTTACATTTTTCTACTGTCCTTGAATTGGCAATTGACTCAACTCCTATACTTTGCAAATAATCTAATCCACCTAAACAATCATTGTGGAAATGTCCTATAATTAATTGAGTCAAATTGACAGAAAATGAATCCCTTAGAAATTTAGTCAACCTCTCGGTTTTATCATTATCCATTGGAGTATCAATCATCAAAGCCTCACCCTCTTTTACTATAATCAGCCCATTTGAAGAAAAATACCAACTTCCAACATGTTCCCAGGTTACATGTAAAAAAATGGAATCTTGCAGATGTATCAATTGAATATCATCATCAATCTCAATAATATGTTCTTTCTGCGCCTTGGAGCTTAGTCCTAAAACCAATCCAAGTAATAACAATAAAAATCCTCTTTTAATCATTGTTATGTCTATCAGTACACTAAATATTGTTTTTCCCTTTTGCAAATGTATATATTTTTTTGACTTAATTCTCTCCCTGAGAATGATATCTGAATCCCCTTTGGCAAATTTAAAGCAACTTAAATACTCAAATCAAGTTAATTTTCTTTATTATATACAATTTTATTCTGCTTAATATCAATAAGTTAATAAAAAAATGAGTTTTTTAAACAAAAAGTTTAAACAGATGTTTAAAACAAATGTTTTTTATACTATTTTTACCGCATCAAAATTGTTTGATGATGAACTTAAAAATAATAGGTTATGACGGATGCAATTACTGAGGAAAAAATAAAAAATGCGGCAAGAGTTATATTTACCCAAAAGGGATATGCCTCTGCAAGAATGCGAGATATTGCAACTTTAGCCGGGGTTAATCTTGCCTTGGTGAATTATTATTTCAGAAGCAAGGATAATATTTTCAAAATAATAATGAGAGAGAAGATGTTCAAAATATTCGGCATGATTTTTCCCTACATGCAGGATGAGAATACTACTTTAGAGGAAAAAATTACCAAAATTTCTGAAATATATATTGATATGTTATCAGAGGATCCTAATTTGCCGATTTTTGTTTTTGGGGAAATACAGAAAGAACCGGAAAATTTCACTTCGATGTTGCCTATCACGAGTGCCAATATCAAGGAAATTTCCATTGCTAAACAATTTAGTGAGTATGATACCGGTATTAGTCCTGTTCATTTTATGCTCAATTTTCTTGGTATGACTATTTTCCCATTTATTGCTATGCCATTACTTGAGAAAATTAAGGTGGAATCGCCAGAAAATTTAAAGTTGCTGATTAAGGAGCGTAAGAAGATGATTCCTATTTGGATGAAAAATATGTTCAACAATGAGTATTATAAAAAATAATATAAACACAGAGATAAGATGAAAAAACTGATTTTTAATATTTGTTTATTACTATTCGTCTCGCAATTGTTTTCACAAACTATTACGCTTGACGGCTGTTATATGGCGGCTAGGAAGAATTACCCTTTGATAAAGCAGTATGACCTTATTGAGCAGTCGAA
>JAEWNB010000183.1 GCA_023392945.1 Bacteroidota bacterium | reverse complement strand
GGTGTTATTTTAGTACATTAATCATTTTTCCTGTTTCTCTTTTTTCTTCACTTTGAATAGCCGTCTATTTTATTATTTTTTTTTTTTGCTGGAATTAAAATATATTAATCGAACTCAGGTTATTAATGATATTTGTAAGATGGCAGAATCAAGCAAAATATCACGATGATTGGCAATGAACATATAGTTTTTTTCATTGCTAAGAAACTCAAGACCTTCTGTCGTCAATTTCTCAGAAGAATTATCAATTATTTTATTAATAGCTTTATACATTATCTTTTGTTGGAACTCAAATGCACTTTTTATTTGGATAAAATTGTTTTTTAGAGCATTGATATCCTCATCAGGGAAAAGGTAATGAATGATAATAGGGAAATAAAAATGGTCTGAAACACGCCTTAAGGCAAACGGAATTTCCTCATTATTGTAAGGTCGTGTATCGTCAAAGTTTTGAATAGTCATTATAGCATTTAATTAATAATATTATTGTTTATTAGCCCATTTTTTTAATTTTCTGAATATTTGTTTTTCCTGAGGAGCTATTGAATGAATAAGATCAGCTAATAAATTTATATCATTTGCTCCATCAGACTTTATGTAACGAGTAGCCTCAACAGCATATTGTTGCCAACTTTCACCTACCAGTCTCATTTCCTTTGCTAATTCTGAGAGTTCATCATCCTTCAGATATTCGGCAGCTTCCTTGAGAAAAGAGGCATAGATGAAACGATAACCAGAGCCGCCGGTTCCTGCAACTTCGGAAATAGTATATTGCCATTTAATAGATTCAAGTGCTCGCTCCTTACCATATATACTTATATATTTTTTCATCCTTTTAGACAAAAAATAGATTCCTCTATAGCCCACGAATGGCAACGGAATACCAACCATTCTGTGACATGCTTTTTTAATACCCTTAACAATGGCCTTTTTAATATCCATATTGTCGGAAAAAGATTCAATATAAAACATAGCTCCTTTAAGGGCAAAAAGATCTTTCGGGAAACGGGCTTTTTTAAGGTCAGCAGCAGAAATTTTATTATATAATGGTGAGGGTAAGTACCATTCAGTATCACTAACGATATAATCATCTCCATCTTTACCTAGAACCACAATTTGATGACCATTAAAATGCCAATCTCCTGATATTTCACGAAAGTAGGGGAGGGAAAGAACTTCCACGACTAATCCGACTGGAATTCCTGCTTCCAAAAGTGAATCAAGCTTTTTCATTGCTTTATCTTGATCACAGAAAGTAAGCATTTTGTATTTTATTTTCATTAGTTTTGAAAAATTCTTAAATACTTTGGTCGTCAGGGATCTGAATAAAGGGCATTCAAGATGATTAAGGAGAGGAATAGGAAAATGGATAAAGTCAATGCCGCTACCAATTCCAAAAATCATACTTTCACTAAAATTCATGCCATTGAATTTAAACAAATTGCGAGCACTTCCGGTTTCACAGTGCATGGCACGTTCATGGGGGTAATTCTCTATCAGTATTTTTTTGTTCATAAATTTTAAAAGTTTTATTGATTATTATTAACCCATTTTCTTAAATTCCTAAAAAAAGCTAATTCCATATCAGATATATTGGTAATCATATTAGCCATATAATGTAAATCTTTCTTATCGGAAACAGGGGTTTGACGAATAGTTTCCCAGAAATTGCTTTTCGGGAAGGGCTTGTCGTTTGCGGCCATATTGGTATATCTGTTATTATCAATTGCAAACTGTCGCCATTCATCGGCAATTGCTTTCATATCATTAGAAAGAGAACGTAACGTATCATCATTAAAAATATCAGCAGATTCTTTTAAAAAATCAGCATAAAAATACCTGTATCCGGAGCCACCGGTGCCGGCCATTTCAGATAAGATAAGTTGAAATTTCATATTTTCAATTGCTTGTTTAGTGCCATATTTTTTTTCATACAAAAGCATTCTTTTTCCGAAAAACTTAATACCTTTAGCACCAAACATTGGAAAAGGATTATCCAGCATATTAAAACAGTTTTTTTTAATTCCCTTAATAATAGCTGGTTTTAAGTCAACAATATTTGGCTTACTCTTAAAATAGAACATCTTACCTCTGGGAGACATTAATTCGTTTGTAAATCTGGCATTTTTCAATTCATCAGCATTGATATCAAAAAGACAATCTTCATAAAAATTCCAATCCGTTTCACTGAGAAAATACTTATCATTTTCTTTTCCAACCACCACAATATGGTGTCCGCTAAATCTATGTCCTACTGGCATTATTGCTTTGAAATAACCGATTTTGGAAATTTCTGTAACCAAACCTGTCGGAATCCCTTTTTCAAGTAATTCATCCAGCTTTTTCATTGACTTTTCCTTATCACGAAAAGTACTAACTTTCCCATTTATATTTAGATTTTTAGAGAAATTGACAAAAATTTTGGTTGGCATAATTCTGAAAATCGGTGCTTCATGATTAGCAAACATAGGAAATGGAAAATGAATAAAGCAAAGACCGCTACCAATTCCAAAAATCATTGGCTCACTAATTTCATAGCCGTAAAATTTTAATAAATTTCTCATACTGCCTGTTTCACAATGAATTGCCCTTTTATGGGGATAATTAATAATCATAACTGCTTATTTATTTTATATTAATATTTGGTTTATTTATTTTTCACCCACTCATTCAATTGAATAAATAGTTTTTCTTCCATAGGCGCAATGGCTGCCATCAAATCTCCTAATATATTGTAATTTATTTCACCATCACTATTTTTAATTGCCCTTGTCATTTCAATGGCAAATTTTTGCCAACAATTTGCAATTGTTAGCATTTCTTTTGATAATTCGAGTAAAGTATCATCTTTAAAAATGGCTGCGGCCTCTTCCAAAAAATGGAAATACATATATCTATATGCTGATCCACCTGTAATCACTTCCGAAGTCGTATATTGCCATTGAAAAGATGCAATAGCCCCTTTTTTTCCATATTTATTTTCATATTGACGAACTCTTTTTGAAAAAAGAGCGATTCCCTTATATCCAAAAAATGGAATAGGTATTTTAAGCATTTTATAGCAGGTGCTTTTAATTCCCTGAATAATTGCTAATTCTATATTACACGGTGGGGTATATGAATCCAAATAAAAAAATTTACCTTTGGGAATAAAATTACTCTTTGGCATTATAGCATTAATCAGGTCATCAGAAAGAATTCTCTGATAACCATCAAAAGGAAGCCCGGCTTCAGTATCACTGATGATATATTCATCCCCCTCCTTGCCAACAACAACAGCATGATGACCTTTAAAATGATCTTCAGGGGAGCATACTTTAAAATATGGGAGGTTATATACTTCAGTTAAAATTCCCACCGGAATCCCTTTTTCTAAAAGAGAATTCAATGTTTTTATAGCCTTTTTCCTATTGTTGAAAGTAAGTATATGGCTTTTAATATTCATTCTTGAAGTGAATAACTTGAAAATAGAGACCGGCTGTGTTCTAAAGACAGGTGCTTCAACGCCATTAAAAAGGACAAAAGGAAAATGAATAAAATCAAGTCCACTTCCAATTCCAAAAATTAATGGTTCAGAATAATAATAACCGTAAAATTCAAGCAAGTTTTTTGTATTTGCTGTTTCACAATGAATTCCACGTTTGTGAGGATAACCAATTATCATAATTACTATAATTCTACAAATTGTTTGTTCGTTTATTAGCCCACTCTCTTAATTCTTTGAAAAGAAGCTCTTCCATTGGGGCAATGGTAGAGATTATGTCTGCAAGGTAGTCAAATCCTTTTTCTTTCTGATTTTTATGAAATCTCAAACCTTCCACTGCAAAAGTTTGCCAATTGTCTGCAATTTCGCTCATATAATCAGCCAGGAAAGTTAATTTATTTTCATTTAACAAAACGCCGGCTTCACGTAAAAAATGGCTGTATAAATACCTGAATCCCGATCCACCGGTACCTCCTTCTTCGGAAATTTGAATCTGAAACAGTAAATTATCCAGAGCCATTGTTCTTCCATATATTTTGTCATATTTTCGCATTCTTTGAGATAAAAATACAATACCTTTAGCGCCAAAATAAGGAAAAGGAATTTCAAGCATACGATAACAACTATTTTTTATACCCTTAATGATGCCGGTTTCTAAATCCAATTTTTCAGGGACTGACTCGATGAAAAAAAGTTTACCTCTTGGTGAAAAAATGCCATTTGTATAGCGGGATTTTTTCAAGTCACTAGCACTAATTTTATTAAGTGTATTTTCAGGAAAATGCATGTCCGAATCACTCACGATATATTCATCATCTTCTTTCCCAATAATAATGATATGATGCCCGGCAAATCGTCTGTCTTTTAAAGGAAAATAAGGAAGATCAAAAACTTCAGTAACGACTCCTGTCGGAATTCCTTGACGTATAAATGAATCCAAATAATCCATAGAATTACTTTTCCTAAAGAAAGTCATGATTTTAGAATCAATTTTCATTCTATCATTAAATTGGCTAAAAATTTTAACAGGCAAAATTCTGAAAGCAGGAATTTCATGTCCATCAAAAAGAGAAAAGGGGAAATGAACAAAATCATAACCACTGCCTATTCCAAAAATCATAGCTTCACTAATATCGTGACCATAAAAATTCAAGAGATTTCTTATGCATCCCGTTTCACAATGAATAGATCTTTTATGAGGAAAGTCAATGATCATAATTGCTTTTTTAATTTGCTTTTAATAAACACACAGGGGGTTAATTGACTCATGATTGTTGCGCTGATAGAAAATTCGGTTTCATTAAGCGAAATTAATTTAAGTGATATTGATAATGTACCTGTTTTGATAGGATCAATAGGAGATAAAAATTTACATTGTTCAATGGAATGGAAGTGTAAAGAACAATTCAAAATAAACGCTGCACATTCTTTAATGATCTCAATTGAACAAACTCCGGGAACGATTGGGTTCCCCGGAAAATGGCCATCATAAATAGGATGATTTTTAATGAGCTCAATAATGAAAAGGGTAGACTCATTTTCATGAGTATATTCTTTTATTTTGAAAAAGTTATTAATCAGCATTTGTTTCATTATTAATTATCATTGCATTAATAGTACCTTTGAGTAATATTTTACTGTCAGTAAAGGCTTCAACATCCAAGCTAGCCATTGTTTCATTAGAGAAAGTTTTTTTTACTTTCCCGAATATTGTTTCCCCAACTTTTGCCTTAGAAAAAAAAATAAAATTTTTAAATTGACAAATAACGCCCATTTTTGATTCTTTAGAGAATTCAGTAATGAAAGTCATATTTCCCATTTGGACGATTCCTGATTGAGCCAGAAAATCCATCATTCCCATTTCAGAAAATTCATCATTTTCCAATAAAATATTATCCTGAGAAATGTAAAGTGAAGTATATGCTTCATCATTGAAAGAGCCATAGTAGGAATCAACCATAACCATAGGCGGTCTTTGAGGCATGTAATCCAAAATTGCAGGATAAGTAATTATCGGTTCAGGTAAATCAATCATAGTATAGAGAATTTATTAAAAATAAATATTATTATAATGTTTTGAATTTTTTATAAAATATGGCTATTAAAAAGCAGCAGATGGCGAAGGCAAACAAGTACATGCATTCAGGTAAAACGTCAATAATAGGCGATTTTCTTAATATAATATTATAAGATGCATCCA
>JAEWNB010000175.1 GCA_023392945.1 Bacteroidota bacterium | reverse complement strand
AGAGTGATGAGAATGAAGGGGAGCACTTCTTTAAAAGTAAGAGGTACTTTTACCGGTTGTTTAATGTCACGGAAAGCGGCAGTAGTATCCACCGCAATGGTGTTTACCTGAAAGAAGAGAGGTTCTGTCCGGGCTAAAATGGCGGTGTCAGCACCGAAAATGGGAATTCCCGGAAAGACATAACTCCCGGAGTCAAAAGCGGTGATGGTGATAGTCTGTTTAAAAGTGGTCAGACGTTCATTGCGGATGGTGTCAATTTTGGAATTCCCGATTAAGTCAATGCGGAAAGTGTCGAGCATTTGCTGACTTAATTTGGGAATATTCACCGGCATCCCGTTGGGAACCGTTACAGACAAGCGTACATTGAGATAATCTCCTATTAAAATTCGGTTAGAGTCAAGTGTAGCTTTAGCCTGATATGCCTGGCAAAAAAGAAATGTGGGAGTCAGGCAAATGATAGCGGTAATCAATAAGAGCTTTCTTTTCATTTTCAATTATTTGGTTCTCAAAAATATAGATCTGTTATTTCTGCTAAAAAAGGCATGCAAAAATACAAAAATAGCCTAAAATAAACGTAGGAGAGG
The DNA here is from genome assembly GCA_023392945.1 of Bacteroidota bacterium. Lineage (GTDB taxonomy): Bacteria > Bacteroidota > Bacteroidia > Bacteroidales > WCHB1-69 > JAGVVH01. The sequence continues at coordinate 2,373 of JAEWNB010000175.1, read as the reverse complement.
CCTTATTATTATTTTAATAAAACAACATTTATTTGTATTTTTGCTCTCTAAAAAAATGGTTTATGATTGAGATTATGATAGCGGGTGCTTTACAGCAAGCTCTCAAAGAATTATACAATATTGATTACTCAGTTAGCTTAAATCTTGTTCAAAAGACCCGAAAAGAGTATGAGGGTGATTTTACTATAGTGGTTTTCCCGTTTGCTAAGATGTCTCGGAAAGCTCCGGATATTACAGCCCGTGAGATAGGAGAGTGGATTACTCAAAAACTCAGCCCTAACGGAATTAGTGGTTATAATGTGGTAAACGGTTTTTTAAATCTCTCTTTTTCGGTTGATTTTTGGCTTTCCTTTTTAAATGACAATCGGGCAGAGGAGGAATATGGATTTTCGAAAAACAATAGTAATGAGATTACTTTGATTGAATATTCGTCTCCCAATACCAATAAACCGCTCCATCTCGGACATGTCCGGAATAACCTGTTAGGTTCTTCAGTAGCAAAGATTCTGAATGCCTGCGGAAAGAAAGTTGTTAAAGTCAATCTTGTTAATGACCGTGGTATTCATATTTGTAAGTCAATGCTTGCCTGGCAGAAATTCGGAAATGGCGAAACGCCTGAGTCATCAGGATTGAAGGGAGACCATTTGGTGGGTAAATATTATGTTGAATTTGATTTGCACTGTAAAAAAGAAATAGCACAATTGATTGCCCAAGGGGTTAGTGAAGAAGAGGCTGCAAAAAAGGCCCCTTTGATGTTGGAAGCGCAAGAGATGCTCCGGAGATGGGAAAATGGTGATGAGGAAGTGCGTGCCCTTTGGAATAAGATGAATGGCTGGGTCTATAAAGGCTTTGAAGATACCTACAACCGACTGGGAGTTAACTTCGATAAAACCTATTATGAGTCTCAGACCTATCTTTTAGGAAAGAAGTTGGTGGAGGAAGGGGTTCTTGCCGGTGCTTTTTATAAAAAAGAGGATGGTTCAGTCTGGGTTGACCTTACTTCTGAAGGTCTTGACGAAAAACTGCTGCTTCGTTCTGACGGCACTTCTGTCTATATGACTCAGGATTTGGGTACTGCTCAGTTGCGTTTTGATCAATATCAACCTAAAAAGATGATTTATGTGGTGGGAAATGAGCAAAATTATCATTTTGATGTCCTGAAACTGGTGTTGGCTAAAAAACTGAAGAGGGAATTTGCAGATAATATTTTCCATCTTTCTTACGGAATGGTTGAACTTCCTTTCGGAAAGATGAAATCACGCGAAGGAACTGTCGTAGATGCTGATGATCTGATGGAAGAGATGTTTTTACAGGCCAAAGAGAGTACCGAACAATTGGGAAAATCTGATTTTTTAAACGAGGAAGCTGCTCAATTGTATGAAATGATAGGGTTAGGTGCTCTTAAGTATTTTATTCTTAAAGTGGATCCTAAGAAAAACATGCTCTTTAATCCTGCCGATTCTATTGATTTCAATGGAAATACAGCTCCTTTTATTCAATATACCCACGCCCGGATTAAGTCGTTGTTGCGAAAAGCAGGGGACAGCAATATTGATTTGACGGGAAATTACAGCCATCCTGAACTGCTTGGCAAGAATGAAAAAGAGCTGGTAAAACTACTCTATGATTTTCCACAAATTGTCCTTGCTGCCGGAGAGACTTTAAGTCCGGCACTCATTGCCAATTATCTTTTTGATTTGGCACAGCATTTTAATACTTTTTATCAAGAAACGCCCATCTTTAAGGAAGAAAATGTGGAGTTGAGAAAAATGAGACTCGGGATTTCAGGTTTTATCGCCATCGTTATTAAAAATGGAATGTCCCTTTTGGGAATTGATGTCCCCGATAAAATGTGAGTCGGCATCCCTTTTCTGGATATTATTTTCAATGTGCAAATGTTGAAATTTTAAGATAAAAAGAACATTATGAATCATTATTCTTATTTTTGCATGGTCAATTTACTCTTATAATTTATGATTGAAATTAAAGAAGCAGTCACGAGAAAGGAGATGAAGCAGTTTATCCTGTTTCCTTTTAAACTTTATAGAAATGACGAGAATTGGGTGCCTCCTTTGATAACGGGTGAATGGAATACTTTTTCCAGAAAGAAAAACCCTGCATTTGCTCACAGTGAAGCGGCTTATTTCCTTGCTTTTAAAAATGGAGAAGTTGTTGGAAGAATTGCAGCCATTATTAATCATAAGGCAAATTCGCATTGGAATGACTATCGTACCCGTTTTGGATGGTTTTCTTTTATTGACGATTTGGAAGTTTCAAAAGCTTTGCTTGATGCTGCCGAAAAATGGGGAAATGACAAAGGAATGAAGGGTTTGCACGGGCCACTGGGCTTTACTGATATGGATTCGGAGGGAA
>JAEWNB010000164.1 GCA_023392945.1 Bacteroidota bacterium | reverse complement strand
GCACCATCACCCTTATTAATAATGAAGGGCAAAGTGTTGTTGAGGGAGCTTTTTCCGGGAGTACTTCTTTTTATGACGGGATTAATTATTGGGGAATCAATTATACTGGCGGGACTGGAAACGATGTAACTTTAACCAAAGGCGAAGTTCCTTCTGTAACCTATTGTCAATCCGATATGGTAGAGGTTCTTGAAACTGGAAGCTGTACAAAAGCGATTGAATATTCGGTTACAGCATCCGGAAGTCCTGCTCCAACCTATAGTTTTTATACCACAGGAGCCACTATTCTTTCAGGATCAGGTACCGGCAGCGGAAGTATATTCAATAGGGATACGACCTATGTCACTGTGGTCGCAAGCAATATTCATGCTACCGACACCTGTATATTTAAAATCATTATCAACGATGAAGAAAGACCTATTATCATTGCTGGTCCAGATACCTCAAGTGTCACTTCCGCTGATGGGACAGGAGATGCTACTGTTGTAATTAACATACCGGATGCCTCTTTTTCAGATAATTGTTCGGGAGCCTCTATTTCATGGATTATGAGTGGAGTAATCACAGATCACGGAGATGGACAGGTGGGAGCTTATGCATTTCCGGCGGGAAGAACAGTAATCGCCTACACGGTGAAAGATGCCGCTGCTATTCCGAATAGTGCAACTGATACGCTCATTGTGACGGTTGTGGATAATGAATCTCCTGTTTTTGAAAATTGTGCTGAAATCAGAAACATTACTACTACTTGTGACACGAATGATATTGATCTTCCTGCTTTTTCATCAAATCTTGCAACAACCACTTACTCTGTTTTCTCTGAATCTCCAAATAACGGGATAATTCAAGATAACTGTCCCATTTTAGATGTTTATTATCAAGACGAAGTAAGCGGTTTTTACAAAAAAATAGTCATCAGACATTGGATGGTTATTGATCAAAGCGGAGACACCATGCGTTGCACTCAGCAAATAAATCTGAATCCCCCCTGCACCGGAGAATCATTCACCTACCAGGGAGAAACGTATGATATGGTATTGGTGGGTACCAGTTGCTGGACCAAACAAAACATGAAAAACAGCCAATATGCTAATGGCGACGAAATTACCTTTGCCAAAGGGTACTATTACGATGATAATTCCGACATGGCTGAGAATATTGCCACATTCGGCAGACTTTACTCTTGGTATTCAGCGGTTAATGTTCCCGAAGGTTCAATGGCTATTCCTGAACGAAATAGCTATGGACATGTTCAGGGGATTTGTCCTGACGGCTGGTACTTGCCTGAAGAAGAACAGTATCTGGAATTATTAGCCTACGGAGCCGATGATATTAAGTCTGATAGCCTTTGGTTAAATAATCAAAATGGGAACAACAGCACCGGATTTTCAGCTCTTCCGGGAGGATTTTATAATCCAAACACCAATTCTTTTAATCACTTATTCGGAGATGCTTCTTTTTGGTTCACCACTTATACTACTTTAACAATAAGTCCTTGTTGTTCAGTAGAGTACAACTGTCCGGAAATTAAATTCGTTTATAGTAACAAAGCTATTGGAAATAGTATTAGATGTGTAAAAGAGTGTGATTAATATATAAATAGTTTATAGAAATCTATTAAATATCAACACTCATTCCGTCTATGCCGAGAAAGACATTTTCAGGCAGGTTCGGGGCAATATTCTCATAAAGCCCCATGCTATGACTGATATGGGTAAGGAAAGCTTTTCGGGGATTCAACTCCTTAATAATCATCAACGCCTGATTGAGATTAAAATGAGAATAATGCTCTTCCTTGCGGAGAGCATTTATTACTAATACATCGAGATTCTCAAGCTTTCTTTTCTCTTTATCTGCAATAAAACTGGCATCGGTGATATAGCCAAGATTGCCTATTCTGTAACCCAAAATCGGTAAATTGAGGTGCCTGACAATCACCGGAACAATTTCAATACCCTGAATAGTAAAGGGTTCATCAAAAATAGGCATCAGTTTAAGATTGGGAACCCCGGGGTATTTATAAGAGTTGAAAGCATAGTCATAGTCTTTTGAAATGATGTTCAATACTCTTTTTAAGCCATAGATATGCATTGTCTCCTTCATCAAAAAATTAATTGGGCGAATGTCATCAATTCCGCCAATATGATCTTTGTGCTCGTGTGTAACCAACAAGGCATTTATTCGAACAATGTGATTCCTGAGAAGTTGTTGTCTAAGATCGGGACCGGCATCCAACAAAATATTGACATCTCCGGTTTCTAAAAAAGCGGAAGTTCTAAGTCTTTTGTCTCGGTAATCTTCAGAAAGGCAAACTTCGCAGGAACACCCCACAATAGGGACACCCTGCGAAGTACCGGTTCCTAAAAAGGTTAATCTCATCTCCTCGGATTATTTCAACCCTCTGTTTTTTAATAATGGTTCAATGGAAGGTTTTTTGCCCCTGAAAGCCAAATAAAGTTCCATTGGATCTTGTGTATTTCCTTTTTGCAAAATATTGGTTCTGAAAGCAGAGGCCACCTCTTTATTGAAAATACCCTTTTCCTTGAATGCTTCAAATGCATCACTGTCTAAAACGGCAGCCCATGTGTAGCTGTAATAACCTGCACTATAGCTGTTGGAGAAAATATGCTGGAAATAAGTAC
>JAEWNB010000131.1 GCA_023392945.1 Bacteroidota bacterium | reverse complement strand
GTTTATCGTGGAGAGAAAGTATTTTACGTATCGAAACGGATATGGCTAAGACTTTTAAAAAAATATTCTTGGATAATTATAAAATTTCAGAAAAGAAAATCAAACTTTTAAAATATTATAAGAGCATTAATTTACAGAATTTACATATCATCAGAGAAGCCCCATCAATCATACATCAAAAAACACGAAATTATTTTCTAAGACTGATTAAAAATGCCAAAAAATCCATTGTTATTGTTTCACCCTATTTCATAACAGGAAAAGCGCTTAGGGCTAAGCTAATTCATGCAGCAAAAAGAGGTGTCGAAGTCACTGTCATTATTCCAAAGCATTCAGATGTGAGAAGTATTGATCTCCTCAGGGATCTGTTTTTGGGGGATTTGCATAAGCACGGCATTAATTTTCAGATGTATAAATCAGGCAATCTGCATGCCAAATTATTATTAATTGACAAAGAAATATTCTCAATAGGCTCCTCCAATTTCGATTACCGAAGTTTCCGCCACATGTATGAAATCAACCTTTCAGGAAAAGAGTCAACCATCTCCGGGCTCATCTCGGATTTTATTGAAGAAACACTAGACGATTGTAATAAATTCAATAAGACCAAATGGCTATTTCGCTCTTTCTTCAATAAACTGATTGGCATTTTATTATATCCTATCCGCAAACTGACATAAAACAGTATCCGCAATACAAAATATTAATAACTAAAAATTAATCATTGAGGGTATTTTCGGGCATTCCACAATAATCGTTGGCACATTTTTTCTCGCTTTCTTACATGGTCAATTAAAAAGTCCGAACAGCTCGAACCCTGCCATTAGTGTAATTCTTAACCCCATCGAAGTCAAGACCGCCCAAGTCGTATATTCTCCATGCGGTTTCTTGAGAATACTCGGTACTACTCCACCATAAACACCCACATTCAAATTGGCTACCTCCTAGTATAAACAATGTATTATTAACGAAAGATCTCACATCCAAGAATTTATCAAATTGTCCGGCTGCCGGCAGATACCAGCCGTTTGCAAAATCCACCGCCCAGGCAGCTGGAAAGGTAGCTGCATCTCCTGCCTCCCGTATTTTTTGAGTATTGCCATAACCGTCAATGTCGGCAATAGCAGCCGTTCTCAATTCATAATTTGTTAATGTGTGAATATCAAAGAGCTCCCCCCACGCTATGCTAATGCTCTCATCCTGTAAATCTATTGCCCATCCGTGTAAATTTGTGCTATCCAAATAAAACACCACTCCTTGGGCGATTTTTCCTGCTACCGGCCAAACCGAAGGTTTCACAATAGTGCCGTCGGTACACAAAATGTCTCCGACTTCCGCCGGCTGTAGAATTTCGTTTTCTTTAACACATCTCACACTATAGCCATCAATTTTGGCTCCTGTCTTAAAAATGAAATCGGGACAACTATGATCTATAGCTGTACATTTTGCATTAGCAACTCTGTAGGTTGAAGTCCAATAATAGGTATTGCCTAATAAGTAAATATAACTATTTGCTTCTCCATTGTACATTCCTGCAGGTAATGAGCTAAAACCGGTTATATTGGTACCGTTACTGCCGTTAAGCCATCCGAAAGTTGATTTTACAGCATCAGCACCATAAGAAAGCAATTCTTGATAAATAGAATCTGAACATAAGAACCATCCTTCTGGGCAAGCCCCTTGAATATGACCAAAAGAATTTCTCTGCGGCAAAACATTTGAATTTTCCGGAATATTTACTGCAGAATACCAACTATATAACCTTCCGTATAGTGATAAATTAGTCGTAGTATCTCCGTAAAGATCTGATTTATAAACCTTGGCTACCGGAATATCACTTCCGTCACTGTATTTCGTTGATTTCAAATTATTTTTTGTCCAACAATATGCCCCGATCAAGACGGATTCATATACATTACTTTCATAATCCGTTGCGACAACACTTCCACCGCATGGCGGATAATGCACGAAAATCTTTTGCACTGCCGTCAATCTATTTCCGCAAGAATCGGAAACTGTCCAAGTAACATAATTTGTATCCGGCAAATAAGTTTCCGGTGCATTATTAGAAACTCGAATGCCAACTCCGGTAACGGAACTCAAAAAGTGATTATAGGTTGCCATGCCAATATCGGAAATATCAAGTGTGTGATGACCAAAAAGAATTACTGTATCTATATCGGCAGGAATTGTGAGGGTGAAATTGTAATCGCTTTGTGCAGGATTGTTATAATAAGCAACCACTTTTACAATACTGTCACACCCTTTATCCGTGGAAAATGTAAAATTCTTAGTTCCTGTCTCATCAAACCGATAAATATTATCCATAATTCCGTTATAATAATAGGGAGCCGTACAAAAGATTACAGTATCTATAGCCGTTTCCAACAAAGAATAAGAAGGATTAACCGTGATATTTACCAATGCTATCTCTGTGGAAGTGGTAGCATCCCCATTGACTATAGTTACTTGATAGGTAAATGCATCCGTTCCATTATAGTTCGTATTGGGAATATAACGGAAAGTGGTATCGGCATTGACTGTCACAGTGCCATGAGCAGGCAACGTAACGGCACTGATGGAATGATGACCACTAAAACCGTCATTAGACAATACATCAATATTTATGATATTGTTTTCACAAAGAGAGACCGTATCGGGCACAATATCCGTAATAGAATTTACCGTTGCCACAAACATTCCCGTATCACAATTTGAATGTTCATTGCACAATATACAATAAATAGTATCCCTTCCATAAAAATCTGCCCCGGGAATATAAGTAAACGAATCATCATACAGATTCCCCGGCGTACCATTATCATCAATTACTAAAGCTCCGTTATCCTCATCCAAAAATGTTAATGTTCCGGAAATGGTCGGGACATCATTATCATTAGCAAAAAGATCAATCGGAGTAGTATTATCTTCATCGATTGTAGCAGCATCGTTTTCGGCATCCGGAACTTCTAAAACGGTAATAAGCACCATAGCAGTATCATATCCTCCATTATCAGGCCCATCCCAAGAAATATAAGTAATGGAAAATACTCCATTATAATCATGAACAGGTGTAAAAGTATATGCTCCGTTGCTTTGAAGAGAAAAAGTCCCAATTCCCGATAAAACAGCTGAAGAACCCGGAGTAAATGATTCTTCAGAACTATCGTTATTTGTATCAACTAAAAATCGGGTAACATACATAATATCGGCATTAGGATCCATATCATTGGTAAAGAGATTTCCTGATATAGCAAAATCCTCATCAGTCACCATTGAATCGTTGGTTGCAACAGGTGGACAATTAAGATCAAGTCTAATTGGGATATTGATTTTAGCGGACATCATACCTGCCCAATTTTGAGTACAGGATGAAGCAGTACTTTTCCGAAGAGCAATATTAGAAAAACCGGCAGCAGAAACTTCATTACATGCATTTCTACTGGAAATAACAATTCTATAAAAATAGGGGCGTCCGCAAACAAGCGTAAAATCACCGGTAGAAATATTATCTTCCGGTTCAAAATTATAATTTTCACCTGCAAGAATCATTTGAGAAGGATTAATTGATTCGGGAGAATAGGGATTCCAGTCATCCGAAATCCAGGCAGCCCAACCGTCGTCAATACTTGACCCGCAGAAAGTATATTGAGTAGTTTCGTCAGGGACCATAATACCGTACCACTCCCACGTTATACGGGTAATAGGATCTGTATTGGTATGAGAAATTACAGAAGGATCAAAAGTCGTATGGTCATCATCATAATAATAAACTATATCGGCAGCGGGTGCATATCCCGAATTTGTTCCACAAGTAGAATAAGGTGTACTTTGTCCCACAGGAAAATATTGAGAAATTTTCACAGTAGAGTCATTTTCTGCTCCACCGGTTCCCCAGTGAGACCATTCACTCCATCGCAAGAAACCGGATGAAAGCTCCGAGCCTCCGGAAATAGTTAGAAATCCGTCTCCATCGCAATCGGTGCTATTACTACCCACAAAAGTAGCCGGACAAGAAGCGGATTGTATATTAAAAGTAATAACGAAATTCTGTTTTTCTCCGACAGACATAGCAGGAGAATAGTTTCCGATAACGGTGTCGCCACTTAGATAGAATAATCCACTTGACATTGAAGAAATAAAATGTAATCCTTCATTAAGTTTATATTTAATAGTAATAGGATTGACTGTAGCATAAGGTCCCATATTATGCAAATTGAAAGAAAAGCTGACAGTATCTCCAATCACATATACACTTCCGGAGGAAACAACAATACTATCAATTATTACAACTGCGGGAGTTTGAGCATTGACCATAAGAGCCAGTACAGCCACTAAAAAAGACACAATCACTTTTTTCATATATAATTTTTTAAAGAACAATTAATAGATTAAAAAAAACTGTGCAATAATAATAAAAAATAAAATAAAAAATAAAATAACTAAAAAAAAAATTTTAGTCAGATAATTTTTAAAATTTTTGAATCAAGAGAGTATTATTATTCTATAATAGTCAAAAACCGGCTACTATAATAATCGCATCTTATATTCTCACTATAATAAACAAAAGACTTTATTCAGGTAAAAGCTCTTATTTAAAAGCATTTTCACTCAAGCCATCTCCTTTAAGGGATAATCGATCCATATAATCAGGGACCGCTCTTCCTAAATATTTATCGACATAAATTTTTGCAAGATATTGCCCCAGCATAAAACCATGCCCGCGCATTCCTACCAACAAACCATTCTCGGGATCAACAATATAGCGAGGTTCGGTATAATAACCTGCCCAAATTGCCTGGAAGCCGACAGCGCTTAATTGGGGAAGCCAATCGGTAAAAATCTCGGAACAAATTTCCAAAAATTCCTGTGAATTAAATTTCAAATCTTTGGCTACTTCCTGATTATCGAAAGCAGGAGAAGCACATCCAATAATCTGTCCGGTTTCAGGTAGTTGTTGCCCGTAAACAGCAGAAAAGCCCTTATAATGACGTCTGTCAATTAACATATCCAAAGCACCGCCATCTTTTCCGAGCAGAGGAAGTCTGCGAGTAATAAATGCTTGATGTTTAACCGGATAAAGACCTGTTTCTATGCCCAATTGATTTGCAAAACGAGCAGCATCAGAGCCCAATGCATTGACAAAATGATCACAATAAAATTCAATAAATTCATTCTCATGGGTAAAAACCAAGGC
>JAEWNB010000008.1 GCA_023392945.1 Bacteroidota bacterium | reverse complement strand
TAAATAATGCTCAGATAGAATTACTTTCCATGGACGGACAGTTAATTTTATCCTCAACCGTTACAGAAAATGTCATCACCTTAAACTTAAGCCAATATTCAGATGGAATTTACTTTATAAGAATTCTGACAGGCGATGGGTCTATAACCAGAAAGATTGTAAAAATGTAATAATAGTACATCATAAAAAAAGGCAGTCAATAACTGCCTTTTTTTTTAAGTAAAATTCCGATTACAGAGCCGGAACTATTTCAGGGAATTCAACAGGTTTTACAAACATTTCCTCTTTAAGATCATCATAATCCAGCAATAGTTTGACATCTTCCCCATAGCTTTGCATTAATATTTCCTCAGCCAGGGTATCTTCAACATATTTCTGGATAGCACGTTTAAGCGGTCTGGCACCATAATTAGAATCCCAGCCAACTTCAGCGAGATAATCCTTAGCCTTAAGAGAAACCTCCACATCAAGTCCCATGGATTTCACTCTCTTCAACACCTTAGCCAATTCAATATCAATAATTTTAATAATATTTTCTTTAGTAAGATTATTAAAATAGATAATATCCTCAATACGATTCAGAAATTCGGGGGCAAAGTTTTTCTTTAGTGCATTTTCGACAATTGTGTGCTCATTTTTAGATTTATTAGTTTCAGTAGCAGTTGTACTAAAACCGAGTCCTGAGCCAAAATCTTTCAATTCGCGTGAACCGATATTGGAAGTCATGATGATAATAGTATTCTTGAAATCTACTTTTCTACCAATTCCATCGGTAAGAATACCCTCATCAAAAACCTGCAACAAAACATTATATACATCATGATGAGCTTTTTCAATTTCATCCAGCAGTATGATAGAATAGGGTTTTCTGCGAACCTTTTCAGTCAATTGCCCCCCTTCTTCATAGCCAACATAACCCGGAGGAGCCCCAATAAGGCGAGATACAGTATGTTTTTCCATATACTCGCTCATATCGATACGAATAAGAGCATCCTGAGAATCGAACAGATATTCCGCAAGAATTTTTGAAGCATACGTTTTCCCGACACCTGTAGGACCAAGAAAAATAAAAGTTCCAATAGGTTTATTAGGATCTTTAAGACCGGCTCTATTTCTACGGATTGCTTTAGAAATATTAATAATAGCTTCTTCTTGTCCTATCACTTTATCAGAAAGTTCTTCTGCCATCTTCATTAGCTTTTCACCCTCATTTTTGGCAATTCGTTGCACCGGAACCCCGGTCATCATGGCAATAACCTCAGCCACATCTTCGGCACTCACTTCAGGTCGTTGCAAATTAGTTTGAGCTTCCCATTCCCGCTTTATATTTTCCAGTTTAGATTCGGCAATTTTTATTTGATCTCGGTACCCGGCAGCAGCATTATATTGTTGATCTTTTATTGCAGTGGTTTTTAATTTTTGGAAATTGTCAATTTCTTTTTCCACCTCAATCAATTCTTCAGGAACATGGATATGTAATATATGCACCCTGGAGCCGGCTTCATCCATAGCATCAATTGCTTTGTCGGGAAGACAGCGATCGGTAATATAACGATTTGACAAAGTCACACAATTACGAAGAGCTTCCGGCGTATAGGTAACCATGTGATGATTTTCATATTTATCTTTAATATTATCCAGAATTTCAAGTGTTTCCTCGGGAGTAGTCGGGTCCATCATAATTTTCTGAAAACGGCGTTCCAGAGCTCCGTCTTTTTCAATATACTGACGATACTCATCCAATGTAGTAGCTCCAATACATTGCAGTTCTCCACGGGCAAGAGCAGGTTTAAACATATTGGATGCATCCAGACTTCCGGGAGTACTGCCGGCACCAACCATAGTATGCAATTCATCGATAAAGAGAATGACATTCGGATTTTTCTCCAATTCTGTCAATATGGACTTCATTCTCTCTTCAAACTGTCCCCTGTATTTAGTCCCCGCAACCAAAGATGCCATATCAAGGCTAACCACCCTTTTATTAAGTAATGTCCGGGAAACCCTTCCTTGAATAATTCTCAAAGCAAGACCTTCAGCAATGGCCGATTTCCCGACACCGGGTTCTCCAATAAGTACCGGATTATTTTTTTTACGGCGACTTAAAATCTGGGCTATCCGTTGTAATTCTTTTTCACGGCCTACAATAGGGTCAAGTTTTCCTTCTGCGGCATATTTAGTCAAATCTTTCCCAAAACTGTCCAGCATTGGCGTAGCAGAATGCTTTCCACTATTTTTCTGAGGGCGGGTAGTCCTTCTGTCGTCATCCTCATCTTCCTCAAAATCTGAATTTGAAGGACTTAAATCATTTTCAGACTGCATGATGCTATCATTTTTAATCTCAGTAGACAACGTTTCATAGGTCATACCGGCACGTTTCAACAACATCTTTACCACATTATTAGCATCATTCCTGCCCTCTTTAATAATTGCTAAAATAAAATGTTCTGCCTCAACAAATTCGCTTCGAAACTCTTTTGAAATCAAATAAGAAAGCCTTAACATATTATCCGTCTGACTATTAAATTTAATTGTCTCCAGAGATTCTTCTACCATATTATCATTTTCCTCAATCATCTCTTCAAGTTTAGAACGGATATTATTAATATCTATCTTAAAAACCTCAAAAAGATGTTGAACATTGCTAATATTTGGATATTTGAAAATGCCTATCACAATATGTTCTATTCCGATCTTTGGAAATTTATAGAGAACAGCCAAATTTCTTGCTTCTTCCAAAGCAAATTTCATTTCTTCAGAATACTTTATTTCCATAAAAAATATTTTTTTTTGCAAATATACAATTTAGGTTTGGTGTTTGTTTATTTTATAAGAGAAAAAAAAAATCAAACCAACTCAATTTTTAAAAAGTAATACTATATTTGCATTATCATTAAAAAAATAAAACTATGAAAATAAAAATTTCTTTAGTAGCTTTTTTGTGTTTACTTTCTTTGTCAATTGTTACTTCATCCTGTGATGACATATTTCCGGATGATCCAAAGGGAGAAATCACTATTGACGGTACTTCTTATGATATCTATTATGGAAATCTCATCCATATTCAGGATATCGATACCCTGCAAGGATGTCACAATCTGATTTTGGATTTTTCTTCAATTGTCGACCCTGCGGCTATTGATGCCATTCATGCTATTGTCAGTTCGCCTGATTCGGTAGAAGCTATTTTGGATTCTTTAGCTGCCGGAAATCCCGACGAACATACAACTTTACTGCTGAATATCTACACTTCAACCAATAATTCTTTAGATGCCACTACCTATAATTTTGAATCCTTTGATGCTCCACTCCACAATATTCACACCTTTAACGGAGCATGGGTTCATCAGGCACAAACAATTGGCAATTCAACTTATGGGATTCTTAACACCGGCAATATCACTGTCGGCGTAAATGGCAATGAGTACACCATAACGTTTACCTTCACGGATGAGCAGGGAAGAAACATCTCCGGTAACTACACAGGGCAACTCAGTTATATCAGCACTTCATTAAATTGAAAATATTTTTATTTTCTGAAGTAAAAATAATATTCTAAAAGACCAAAAAGAAAGAGCATTAAACTCTTTCTTTTTTTTGCAAATTAATGGCAGAGATATCATTTTTTTTTGTATTTTCGAATGCTATTATTTAAAATAGTAACTCTCTATTTTACAACATTTTAAAAGAATTCTAAAAAGCAAAAAGATGGCAGAAGGCGAAAAAATCATTCAGGTTAATATTGAAAATCAGATGAAAACAGCCTACATTGACTATTCAATGTCGGTTATAGTGTCGAGAGCTCTCCCTGATGTGAGAGACGGATTAAAACCTGTACACAGGAGAATACTATACGCCATGTGGGATATGGGTATTATTTCAGGAAAACCGTTTAAAAAATCCGCAAGAATTGTCGGTGAAGTACTTGGTAAATATCACCCTCACGGCGATACTGCCGTGTATGATTCCATGGTTCGTATGGCACAGGAATGGTCATTACGCTATCCTTTTATTGACGGACAGGGAAATTTCGGTTCTGTTGACGGCGACAGTCCGGCAGCCATGCGTTACACGGAAGCCCGCTTGCGCAAAATAGCCGAAGAGATGCTTGCAGATATTGAAAAAGAGACGGTTGATTTCAGGTTAAATTTTGATGACTCATTAAAAGAACCTACCGTTCTTCCATCTAAAATACCGGGACTGCTTGTTAACGGCTCATCAGGTATTGCAGTGGGAATGGCTACTAATATGGCCCCACACAATCTGAATGAGGTATGTGATGGTATTATTGCCTACATTGACAATAAGGATATTACAATTCCCGAACTGATGCAATATATTAAAGGTCCTGATTTCCCTACAGGCTGTGTCATTTATGGCTCTGAAGGAATCAGAGAGGCTTTTGAAACAGGGCACGGACGTATCATCATGCGCGGAGATGCTACTATTGAAGAAGAACATGGAAAAAATCAAATCATTGTCACCTCTCTTCCTTATATGACCAATCCGTCAGAGATGATTAAAAGGACGGTTGAACTTATTAAAGAGGGAAAAATTGAAGGGATCTCCAATATTGAAAACTTGTCAAACAAAAGAAACGGCACCCGCATCGTATATGAATTGAAACGTGAAGCCGTTCCTAATGTCATCTTGAATAAACTTTATGTCAATACCTCCCTGCAGTCATCTTTCAGCGTTAATAATGTTGCTTTGGTAAATGGTCGTCCAATGACATTAAATCTCAAGGATCTGATTGTTCAATTTGTAAAACATCGCCATGAAGTGGTTCTCAGACGTGCAACGTTTGATTTGCGTAAAGCGGAAGAAAGAGCCCATATCGTTGAAGGACTTTTAAAAGCCTTAGACATTATTGACGAAATTATTGCTTTAATCCGTTCTTCACAAACGGTTGACGATGCACGCAACGGATTAATGGCCCAATGGGGATTTACTGAAATTCAAGCCCGCGCCATCGTTGAAATGCGCTTACGCCAATTAACCGGCCTTGAAAAAGAAAAACTTCAGGAAGAATATGATGAACTGATGAAAAAGATTGAATATCTGCGTAATATCCTGGCTGATGAAAACTTGAGAATGCAAATTATCAAGGATGAGATGGCTGAGATTAAAGAAAAATACGGAGATGAGAGACAATCCAGAATTGAATTATCAACTTCCGAATTCAAAATTGAAGATACTATTGCAGATGCAGAAGTTGTGATTACTATTTCCCACCTTGGGTACATTAAAAGGACCTTATTATCGGAATATAAAGTACAGAACCGTGGCGGAAAAGGTTCCAAAGGAGGTAATTCCAGAGAAGAAGATTTTATTGAACATCTCTATACCGCTACTAACCACAATTATCTTTTGTTCTTTACCGAGAAAGGAAAATGCTTCTGGCTTCGTGTTTACGAAATCCCGGAAGGTCCTAAGACTTTCAAAGGAAAGGCCATTCAGAACCTGTTGAATATTGAAACAACCGATAAGATAAAAGCGGTTATCAATATCAAAGATTTAACCGATGAAGACTACATTAACAATAATTATATCATTCTTGGAACTGAAAAGGGAATCATTAAGAAAACTTCTGTGGAAGCCTATTCAAGACCAAGGGTTAATGGGATAAACGCCATCTCAATCCGCGAGGATGACCATCTGTTGGAAGCCAGACTTACCAACGGTGAAAGCGAAATCATGATGGCTTTAAATTCCGGGAAAGCAGTCCGATTCAACGAAAAGACCGTTAGACCGATGGGAAGAAACGCTTCCGGAGTAAAGGGAATAACACTGGCTAATAAAACCGATATTGTGGTCGGAATGATTTGCGTCGACAGCCCTGAATATGATATTCTGGTGGTTTCCGAAAACGGCTACGGAAAACGTTCTGCTTTGGATGATTATAGAACTACCAACCGCGGAGGGAAAGGAGTAAAGACTATTAATATCACTGAAAAAACAGGTGAACTTATTGCCATCAAGAATGTTACCGACCTGGACGATCTGATGATCATCAACCGCTCGGGTATTGCAATCAGACTGCATGTTAATCTACTTAGGGTTATGGGTCGTGCCACTCAGGGTGTCAGACTTATTAATCTTAAAGAGGAAGATATCATTGCTGCCGTTACCCAGGTACCTCGTGACGAAGAAGAAGAAGAAATAGATGTAACTGAGATCAACGATACTATTGATACTGAAAACCAAGAATCATAAGTCAAATTATAATACCATGAAAAAGATTTTCACTTTTTCCCTTTTGATTTTGTTTATAATGGGAGCATCGGGTCAAAAGCCTCTTTGACAAAAGCTTACAATTTATATTATGATAAGAATTTTGTCAAAGCCAAAGAAGCTATTGACCTTTGTACGCAGGATGAAAAACTATCCCTTAAAGCACAGACCTGGCTTTATAAAGGTAACATTTACTTTTATTTAGCCCATCAGGAATATGGTGAAAAACAAAAGAACAGCAACTATATCATTCAATTTCCTGATGCCCCGATTGAAGCCTATAATGCTTTTGCCAAAGCCGAGGAAATTAATAAAGCTGTTGAAGCTTATGAAATGTTAGGACCATTTGAGGGACGTGCAAAACTTTTTGCCTTACTCCTCATCCGAGGTGTTGACCAAATTATTGCGAATGATTTGAATAACGCAAAAAACACTCTTGAAAAATCGGTTATAAGTTATGAAATGGTGCCTCCTTCCGTGAGTTTAAAAGGAGAACCTTACTATTATTATGCCTATGCTCTGGATTTGCTGAACCAAAAAGAGGATGCAAGAATCAATTACGATAAAGCACTGAAAGATGGCTCGGTCAATTCTATTGTTTATGCCCGTATGATTGACTTATATAAAAAGGAAAATAACAAAGCCAAAGTATTGGAATTGATTAATTCCGGCAAAAGAAATATTCCTGAAGATCCCTCTATTCTGGTGGCTGAAGTGGATTACTATTACTGGATTGAGAACTTTGAAAAAGCACATCAGTTGATTGCAAAACTTCCAGCTTCTGTTTACTCTAATCCTGATGCTATCGTAAATGTTGCCAACTTTTACATCAACGATAATAATTATACTACTGCTGATTCCTTACTAAAAAAAGCCTACCAATTAAACCCTCACAATTTCGTTGTGGTCTATAACCTCGGCTATTGTAATTTAAAACTGTACGAAATTAAATTTTTAGAATCTAATGATTTAGCTATTAAGGGGTTAAAAGACAAGTCAACAATTGCCAATATATTGGCTGATAATTACCTGACTGAAGCAGAGAAATGTTTTGAACTTGCCCTCGATATCGAACCAAAAGATCTCAAAATCCTGGAACAATTAAAGGAAATTTACGCCCGCAAACAATCCCCAAAATATGATGCAATCATTGAAAGAATAAATTCAATAAATAAATAATATTCATTAAATTCTGACTTAAAAAAATTTATTATGAAAAAAATCCTGTTATTAATAGTTCTTGGCATTTTTCTCAGCAGTACGCTCTCTGCACAAACATGTATTACGGATGTTTGGATGTCTATTCAAAATGATCAGATTGGGAAAGCTAAAAAGCTGATTGATGAATGCATGATTGGGAATGAATCGAGTGCCGACGCATGGTTGATGAAAGGAAATGTTTACGTCCGCAGGTATCAACAAGAACAAAATAAATTAAAAAGTGACCCTTCTTATGTCATTAAAGATGTTGATGCCATCTGGATTGCTTACGAAGCCTTCTACAAAGCATTACAACTGAATATTAAGGTTGAACCAAAATTGGGAATGTTTCCACCTAAAAGTGGACAACTAATCTGTGCCGAAGGGCTGATAGCCGAAGGTCAAAAGGCTTTGAAAAATAATGATCCTGACAAGGCTTTCAAGTACATTGAAACAGCTGCAACTATTTATAAGACATTGGATGACAAAAATCCTGATTTGCCTTATAATCTTGGAATTTTCTATCTCCAACTTGCCCAAATTGCTTATGAAAAGCAAGATCTTGATACTTATAAAAAAATGCTTCAAGAAGGGGTAAAAGCCAAAACTATGTTACCTGAACCTTATCTCTTTTTGTATGATATCTATAAAGCAGAAAAAGATACGGTAAACTGCGGAAACGTTCTCAAAGCTGCTAAAAGTGCCGTTCCTGATTCAATGGCTTTTGACATTCATTGTGCTAACCTTGAATACTTATCTATGACCAATCAGACTGAAAAATTTAACGTTTTGGTCGATACTCTTATTAAACGTAATAGTGATACTCTAAAGCTTACGACCATTGCCGTTATCCTGACCAACAACAATCAGTTTGATAAAGCTGAAGCAGCCCTTACAAAAGGACTTGCCATTTATCCTGACAACTTCAATCTGAATCAGAAAATGGGGTATAACTTCTTCTTTAAGGCAATTAGCTTAAATAGTGCCATTCAGGAAGCAACAACTGCACGACTATACACAAAAGTATCTGAAATTCAAACTGAACAAAAAGCCCTTCTTGAAAAAGCTCATACCTGGTGTGACAAAGCATACCTTATCAATGGTAATGATAAAGATAATAATGTCATGCTGAAGCAATTAAAGGTTCAACTCAACAAAACCGTTCCTGAAGATTTAAAAATCAAATGCGACTCTTATATCAAAAAGTAATAAACTAATCATAGCTAAAGCCAATTTTTGATTCTAATAATCTAAAGGCTTGAACCTATCATAAAATAAAAAAACGCACTGAAACAACTTAATTTCAGTGCGTTTTTTTTATTATGTTTTGGGCGTATTCCTTCCGGAATACGGGGATTTGTTGGAAATCTTTATGCTACCAAGCTGTATTCCCTTCCGGGAATAAACTTCCCATGAATATATTTGCTCCGTTAATATGCGGCAGGTTTGTGGACAGAGTTGTAGTGGCTGATGTTAGGATTTGCTTATATTCATCGGCAAGTTCGCAGAACATTGCCGACGGAGAAGATTCCTCGTCCTCGTTGAGGAAGAGGTGGCAGCCGGCGACAGTAATGCTCATTAATCAGCCACATTCTTGGTGTCGCCGGATGACGGAGCAAGTGCTGCTGATATTGGGACTTACTGATATTCATCGGCAAGTTCGCAGAACATTGCCGACGGAGAAGATTGAGGCTGTCTCAAAATAGAAAACATTTAAAATCCTTATAATCAACAGAATAAAGTTGATAACTTTTAATAATTTTCTATCAATCATATGGTTAAAAATGTTATTTTTAATCATGAAAATAAATAAAATTAAATTTAAAGAATATCAGCAAAATCAGATGGTGCTTTTGCCGTCAAATCTTGATGATCTTATTCCCGCTGAGCATCCAGTAAGGGTAGTAAATAAGATAATTGACGAGATAGAGATATCCCCATTGCTAAAAAAGTATAATCCTGCTGGATGCCATAGTTATCATCCAAAGATGCTTTTAAAGGTTATTGTGTATGGTTATTTAAGCAATATTTATTCATCACGGAAAATAGAAGCTGCTGTTAAAGAAAACATTTCATTTATGTGGCTTGCAGCAATGAATCAACCGGATCATAACACCATTAACCGTTTTCGATCAGAAAGATTAAAGGGTGTTATAAAAAAAATATTTAGCCAAATTGTGTTGCTTTTGGTAGAAAGCGGACATGTTGATTTGCAAAAAGTATATACAGATGGGACTAAGATTGAGGCGAATGCAAATCGTTATACATTTGTATGGGGGAAGAACGTAAAAAGATACAAACAAAACTTACACCAACAATTAGAGGAATTATGGAATTACGCAGAATCAATTGCGAAAGAAGAACTTAAAGATACTACGCCCACAAGCTTTGAAAAATTAAATCCCGAAGAAGTACAAAAGACAATTAATAGCATTGATAAAGCTTTGGTTGGGAAAGAGGTTGATGAAAAGATAAAAAAAAAAGTTAAAGAAGCAAAGCGAAGCATGTCAAAAAAGATAGAACAGTACCAAGAGCAGGAAGATATTTTAGATAAGCGAAATAGTTTTTCAAAGACCGATCCCGATGCAACATTTATGCGTATGAAGGAAGATCATTTGGGCAAAGGGGAGTTAAAACCGGCATATAATGTTCAGATAAGCACATCAAATCAAATTATCACCAACTATACTATTCATCAAAACGCAGCAGATATAGGAACTCTTGGAGCTCATTTAAAATCCTTTAAAGAACAATACGGATATTACCCGAAGGAACTAACTGCTGATGCCGGTTATGGTTCAGAAGAAAACTACGAGTTTTTACGTAAAGAAGATATTGAAGCCTATGTAAAGTACAATTACTTTGATAAAGAGCAACGATTAAAAGAAAAGGCAAAGCCACCTTTTCATGTAGACAATCTATATTATAATGAGGAACAAGACTGTTATTACTGTCCGATGGGACAAAAGATGACCCTTATTCGTGTCTGTAAAGAGAAAACAGCTAACGGCTATGAACGAACAATACATAAGTATCAGGCACAAAATTGCAATGGATGTCCTATTCGTGGGATGTGCCATAAGAGTCAAGACAATCGAATCATAGAAATAAGCCATAAACTTAGAAAGCTAAAAAAATGGGTTCTAAGTTATTTGCTAAGTGAAAAGGGAATATCTCATTTAAAGCAACGCCCTATAGATGTTGAACC
>JAEWNB010000139.1 GCA_023392945.1 Bacteroidota bacterium | reverse complement strand
CTATAATGTTCTTCATTTTTTAATATAAATTTTTTAGGTCGTAAACTTGTTCCTTTAGCCATTGAGCCCATTGCTTTTCGGTTTTTGAATTATCAAAAGTAGTAAATTTTATTTGATTTCCAAAAACTATGGTAAACTTTTTTCCTGTCTGCCGAAACATTTCATCAGGCAAAAATATCATTTCTATATTAGATTTTATACCAATTTTCTTCCTAAAATTTGCAATATTATAGAAACGGTTACTATTTTTCCCATCGAAATATACGGGGATAATATCTCGTTGATATTCTTTTGCTTTGGATATAATTGTTTTTTTCCATTCCAAGTCATAGATTCCTCCTTTTTGTTTCCTTGAGCAAAGACCTGCCGGAAAGTAAATAATGAGGTCATCAGAATCAAAAATATCATTTAGTTGCTTGATGGAATCTTGTTTATTTCTGCCATGTTTATTTATCGGAGTAAATACTCCTTCAAGAGGTTTTAACTGCATTAAAAGGTCATTTACCGGCAATTTGATATCTGAACGGTATCTTCCCAGTAAGCTAATCATGGTCAACCCGTCAAGCCCACCCAATGGATGATTTGCTACAATTATGTGTCGACCGGTCTTAGGTATTTTTTCCTCATTAACTATCTTAATTTCTATTTTAAATAGATCTTCAAGACCATGAGTGGCAAAAAGAATGGGAGGTTCCTCTTTGTGTTCACTGATAAAATTGTTGATTTCTTCCTCATGAATAAGCCTTCTTATTTTATTGAATACAAAATTCGGGATTTTTTTATGCAATTTTGGATTCTTTTGTTTGAAAGCTTCTTCTACATCAATTCTCATTTTGGTTATTCTTGATTATTTGGATATATTATTTTTTTGTAAGCCACGAATTAGGGTTT
This sequence comes from Bacteroidota bacterium, assembly GCA_023392945.1. Classification (GTDB taxonomy): domain Bacteria; phylum Bacteroidota; class Bacteroidia; order Bacteroidales; family WCHB1-69; genus JAGVVH01. The sequence continues at coordinate 5,577 of JAEWNB010000139.1, read as the reverse complement.
TGATAGGAATTGTTTTTCCACACTTCAAAGTGAAGTTCGTAGGGTGATTTTCCAATATTACCAACAACTTGTTTTGTATTTACTTTATCCCCTTTTTTAACACTGATATTAGTCAAGTTTTGGTATACAGTGAGATATTCTCCATGTCTTATCATAAGCACTTTTGTACCAAGGACATCCAGTACTCCGGAGACGACTCCTTCATAAACACTTCTAACTGATGTTCCCGGTTCAACAAGGATGTCAATTCCTCTGTTTTCAATCATAACAGAAGGAACATCCGGGTGCGGATAATTTCCAAAATCACTTACTTTAACTCCTTTTGCGACCGGCCAGGGAAGCCGTCCCTGATTATTGACAAATGAGTTGCTCAATGTTTTTTCTTCCGGGGTAAGAGTAATTTCGTTTTTAGAGGTCGTTTTTGCAGGAGTTGCACTGCTGGCAGTTGGTTTTGATTTGGCTGCTTTTGCTTTTCTTGCATTTTCGGCTAAAATTTCATTTTGAATTGCTTTTTTAATAGCAATATCAAGTTCTTTCCTTTTTTTCTGTTTTGTCTGAAGTTCTGAAGCTAAAAGTTTTTCCTTTTTTTTGAGTTGTTCTGCGTTTTTAGTTTTCTCATTTCTATCTATCTCGAGTTTCTTTACTTCTTTTTCCTTTCCTTCGAGAAGAGCTATTTTTTCTTCCTTCAACAATATTATCTCTTCATTTTTTTTGATAATCTCTTCTTTTGTTTGATTGATTAATTTGACTTGATGCTTGACATTCTCAGCGAAAACTGCGTAATATTTGATTCTTCTGAACATTTGCCCAAAATCTTCAGCAGAAAGCAAAAAACTTATTTTGTCAATCATGTTGCGATTTTTGTATGCTAAATACACTACTCTTGAGTAATCTGATTTCATGTATTCAAGTTTCTTATCTAAAGATTGTGATAACTTGATATTTAAATCCAATTCTTCTTCAAGATCAAAAATTTCATTATTTAACGTTGTAATGAGGTCTTCCCTATTTGATATTTGTTTTCGCAGCATTGAAATTTGCTGTAAAGAAGTGTTTTTGTTCTTTTTCGTTTGATTCAGCAATTTTTGGGTTGTGGCAATCTCCTGCTCGATTTTTTTCTTGTTGCTCTTTAATTCATCACTTTTCGACTGTGCTAAAACAATCAGCGACAATCCACTAAAAATGATTGCAATAAGCAGAATGATTTTTTTCATAATGTAGCTTGATTATATATAAAAGAATATTGCACAATTCTATTTCTAATGCAAATTTACAATTCTTAATGGCGAATATTAAAGGTTTTTAACATGAATTATGAACAATATTATGTGCAAATTAGTCTTTAATGTAGATAAGGGACTGCCTACTGGGCGAGTCCCTTATTTATGAATAATCTTTTTTGATTCAGAAAGGGATGCTATTCAGATACCGGAGCCGGTGTATCTGTTGTTGCTCTGTCAAGACGTTTGATAATTGAGAATATGAAAATAGCAGAAAGAACGCAGCAAGTAACTAACACTCCCCAGAATAACCATAAAGGTAATTCATTCCAAAGAGTACCCATAACACCAACAAGGTAATTTCCGATTGCTGTTGCGGCCAGCCAGCCTCCCTGCATCATACCTTTGTATTGGGGTGGAGCAACTTTTGCAACAAATGATAATCCCATTGGACTTAATAACAGTTCGGCAATGGTTAAGGTGAAGTAAGTTCCAATAAGCCAGTTATATGATACCAAGGTGTCTGAAACTCCCTGTATGTCTGATGGAGCCGGTAAATTAAATGAAACTATCATCAGTATGATAAATCCCAGCGCCGCAACAAACATTCCCATTCCTATTTTTCTTGGTGCAGTTGGCTCTTTGCCTTTATTATTCAAAGCTGAGAAAATAGCTACTGCAAGTGGGGTAAGAATGACAATAAAGAAAGGATTAAATTGTTGGAAGATTTGAGGAGTAATCTTAATACTGTCAGCTCCATTTACTTTCAACAAATAGAAGACAACCAATCCTATGATTCCTATTCCCATTGTGATTAATCCTTTTGAGACACTTCTTTTTCCTCCGAAAAGCCCCATTGTTGACCAGTAAACTCCATACATAACCGCTACAAAAGAGAGTAAAGATAATATGTTGAAAAGCATAATTCCACTGCCGGAAACGTCACTGGTTGTATAATCTCTGGCAAAGAAAGTCATGCATAATCCGTTTTGATGGAATGACATCCAGAAGAAAATTACTACGAAAAATACCAAAAATAGTGCAATCATCCTTTCTCTGGTCTGAGCTTTTGTTAATTGAACTACACTAGAGGTGCTTCCTGTAGCAGCTTTTGCTTCTTTCAACTGTTGTTTTAAAGTCTTATCAACACTTTTCCAGGAACGTCTAAAAATTATAAAAATCAATAAAGAAATAATTAGACTTATGCAAGCAACGCCAAAAGCCATATTATATGATTTTGTAAGAGAATTGCTTACATAATTTTTTGACCATTCTTCAGTAGGTTTTCCATCGGGCAAATCGGATATGGTAACTTTTTCTATCACGGCTGCTTTTACTGCATCTGTTGCCGGTGTTTTAATGTCATTAAGAAGGGCATACTCATTTTTTGTAATGATATTATTTTGTCTGAGAGCTGCAGCTTTTAGTTTGAACTGTACATTTTCTTTGTCTTTAGCAAACATAACGCCCTCTTTCTTTTTCATCTTATTGATGTAGTTTACAGAATCTTTGGCGGTAACTAAAGGTTTATGTTCTTTTCCAAATGCTTCTATCATGAAAGTGTTTTCATCAACGATTTTGTCGTTTAATTTGACATAGTTGGTTGGAATTGCTGCATCATAGGTGTAGTTGTCACTGAGTAAAATTGCATTGTTGATGCTATTTGCAGCACTGGGAGCAAAGAATGCCCCAATATTGATAAACATATAAAAAATGGAAAATGCTATATCACGGTATTTGCTATAACGTGGATCTTCATATAAATTTCCGACAAGAGCCTGAAGATTTCCTTTAAAACATCCGGTTCCGATTGCAATTAATCCCAATGAAATAAACATAGCTGATTTTCCTGCAGAATCATCTCCAGTCGGCATTGAAAGGAGCAAATAACCGCTAAACATTACAATAATTCCGAGAAGTATAGTTTTTCCATAACCCAAAACTTTATCTGCCAAAATACCTCCAAATACAGGCAGGAAGTAAACCATTGCAAGAAAAGTCCCGTAAATAATACTTGTCTCTTTTGAACTGAGTCCGAATTTGGCTTGCATAAATAGCGTTAATATTGCTAACATAGTATAATAGCCAAAACGCTCTCCCATATTCGCCAATGCTAAGACTAATAATCCTTTTGGATGATTTTTAAACATAATTGATTGATTTTATAGTTATTATTAATATTATTTACATTAGTGAGTCAATCTTTGCACTCAATTCATTTTTCTTAACTAATCCTACTAAAACATCTTTTACTTCTCCATTTTTAATAAAAACCAACATGGGTATATTTCGTACTCCAAATTGTACAGCAATGTCATTGTTTTCGTCTGTATCACATTTTCCAATTACAACCTTTCCTTTGTATTCTTCGGCTAATTCTTCAACAATAGGGGTTAATGCTCTGCAAGGACCACACCATTGTGCCCAAAAATCAATAACTACAAGTTGTTCGCTTTTCATGATTGAATCAAAATTCTCAGAGTTAATTGCTAATGCCATGATGATAATTTTAAGTTAATATTATTTTTTTCAAAAAACAGGCAAAGATAATAAAATATCAATAAAAAAGAAAGAAAAGTTAGATCTCTTCTACTGCTGCTTTTAACCTTTCTGCATTTTCTGCAACTTGCAATGCCTCAATCATCTCTTGTATTTCTCCGTCCATAAAACCGATAAGATTATAGGTGGTAAGGTTTATTCTGTGGTCAGTTACCCTATTCTGTGGATAATTATAAGTTCTGATTTTTGCTGAGCGATCGCCGGTTGAAACCATTGTTTTTCGTTTTGAAGAAACCTCATCAAGATATTTTTGGTATTCTCTTTCAAAGATTCGATTTCGTAGAACTGTCATCGCTTTTTCAAGATTTTTAAGTTGAGATTTTTCATCTTGAATTGCCACTACAATTCCGGTTGGAATATGCGTTAAACGTACAGCAGAGTATGTAGTATTAACAGACTGTCCTCCGGGACCTGAAGAACAATAGGTATCTTTTCTAATGTCACTCTGTTTAAGTTCTACATCAAATTCATCTGCTTCAGGAAGAATGACTACTGATGCTGCAGAGGTGTGTACACGCCCCTGAGCTTCGGTCTGAGGAACTCTTTGTACGCGGTGAACACCTGATTCATACTTCATCAACCCATATACATTCTCACCAATTATATTAAAAACAATTTCCTTAAATCCGCCAACTGTACCTTCCGTCATAGAAAGAGTCTCTAATTTCCAATTCTTTTTATCACAGTAGTGTTGGTACATTCTAAAAAGGTCACCTGCAAAAATACTGGCTTCATCACCACCAGAACCTGCACGAATTTCAACTTGTGCATTTTTGCTGTCCTGAGGATCTGATGGAAGAAGTAAAAAACGAATATTTTCCTCCATTTTTTCTTCTTGTACAATGAGTGAATCTAATTCTGCTTTAGCCAGCTCTTTGAATTCTTCATCCTTTTCAGTTGAGACTATCAATTTGGCGTGGGCAATATTGTCAATTATATTTTTGTAATTTTTATAAGCATCAATTACCGGCTGAAGATCTTTATAATCCTTACTGAGTTTGATGAATCGTTTCATATTTTCCATCATCTCCGGCTTAGTTATTTCTTCCCCAATTTCAAGCCAACGGTTATAAATCCCTTCTAATTTCTCTAATAAATTGTTCATTGAATGCTTTTTATATTTTGCGTGCAAAAATACATTTTTTTCTCAAGAAAATTCGCAGATGCTTCCTCCCGATTTACTTATTGTCTGAAATAAAAAATTCTTTTTTAATTTGTTGTAATTTTTAGATTGGATTGTTATTTGTTTGATTATATAGATTTTTTTTGAGCGTTTCGGCTCGCTGTACCTTCGCCGTCGTGCTTTTCGCTACAATTCCTTTGCGGTGTTTCTGCTCCAATCGCTAACGCATAAATTTTCTGATAGTCCTCTCTAATTTGATAACACATGAGGAATAATTCATATATTTGCCCAAAATTATGACTATGTTACGGTATCAATTTTTTGTTTTTTTGCTTCTTTGTACATTTTCCTTTTCATGTAAAAATAAAATCCCCGCTGAAACAGCCAATCAATATGCTGATTCTATTATTTTGCTCCAATCCAAAATGATAAAGCAAATGGATACTCTTTTCCAAGCCTCTTTTTTTGATGATTTTGAAATGGGTGATTCTTATGTTAAAGCTGTTAATAAAAACAAAGAATGCATTACAAAACTTAATGAAATAAAATACTTTCATGATAATAAGGATCTTTATAATGCAAGTCATTCTTTTTTTATGACAGTTGATAATGTTTTAAAAAACGAAGCTCCTAAATTATTGAAATTAAAACAAAAAATGATTATTGAGAAATCCC
>JAEWNB010000205.1 GCA_023392945.1 Bacteroidota bacterium | reverse complement strand
AAGAACGGATTCCTTTTTCCAAAATAAACGTTCCACAGCCTGCAAAATAACCTACTAAAGCAATCCAACTGATATGTTTTAAATACCAAATAAAATCTATTTTCTCCATTCCCATAACGGCAACACCCGCAGCAGAACCGATAATCAGAATACTTCCACCGGTTCCGGCACAATAGGCTAAAAATTCCCAAAAATAATGATCCATGGGAAAATGATACATCCCCATGCCGGCTGCAACCAAAGGTACGTTGTCAACAACAGATGACGCAATACCAATAATAATATTGATGATATAGTATTTGCCCGGTTCACCGATCGGAATTTTATCCAGTGAATTGGCAAGAAGTTCCAGATGTCCGGCAGTGCCAAGGGCATTCACAGCAGTGAGAATTCCAAGAAAGAATAGTATCGTTGAAATATCTACCCTTTTAAGAACATTTGTAATGGAGTATTTGCTTCTGTCCTCTTTACTGTCTTTTCGGTGAACAATCTCGGAGAGAATCCATAAAATACCCAAACCACCCAAAATTCCCATGAAAGGAGGTAGATGCGTGAGGGTCTTAAAGACAGGTGTAAATAGCAATGCCCCAACGCCAACAATTAGAAATAAGGTACTTTGCCAACTGTTTTCCTCTGTTGCTTCATCAGAACTTAGCTGATTTAGCTGAGGTCTGGAAACTTCTCCTTTGAGGGTGAAAGACAAAATTATGAGAGGAACTATCAACGACATTAGACTGGCAATAAAAGTCATCTCAATAATATTGAGTGAAGATACTTTTCCTCCAATCCACAACATAATGGTAGTGACGTCTCCAATCGGAGAAAACGCTCCTCCGGAGTTAGCCGCAATGATTACTATACTGGCAAAAAACCAGCGGTCTTTTTTCTCGGCAATTAATTTCCTGAGTAAAGCAACCATTACAATTGAAGTCGTTAAGTTGTCTAATACTGCTGAAAGAAAGAAAGTTAGAATAGATACTATCCAAAGAAGTTTAACTTTATTGGTCGCATGAATCTTGTCGGTGATAATTTTAAATCCCCCTTGGGTGTCAACAATTTCTACAATAGTCATGGCGCCCAAAAGGAAAAATAGAATTTCAGAAATTTCTCCCAAAATCTCAACAATTTTGAAATTCATAATCCAATCTTTAAAGCCGCTGCCCGGATTGTGCATCATAAATTCGCGAAGTTCAGAGGGATTTGTTAGCAATCCTTCGCCCGCAATCATGATGCAGACCCAAAGAACTACTCCAAGCAACAGTGCAGTAGCACTTTTATTGACTTTCAGTGGATGTTCGAGGGCAATCAATACATAACCCACGAGAAAAAGTATGATCATTAAGATAAACATAATAGATTGATTTTTGTTAATATTGGAATTTGTGCATTAATAATGACTTTTTTTAATTTTGGGTGCAAAAATAGCGACTTTTTTTATTAAAAACAAATGGTTTTAATTAGATTTCTAATGTATTGTTGTAGTTAATACCCTGCCGGAAAAACGTAACAAGCTGAATGTAAAAATATCCTAATAACATTTAAGAATGAATATGGGGTATAAAAAATGACGGATTATAGTGTGATATAATCCGTCAGATTAGTAGAAAAAATGATGCTATTTTTTAGTAATAGCAATGATAAATTAATTACCTAATTTATTAAGTTGAAGTATATTCTCTCCTGAAATTGAATAAAGCTTCCCTGACTTAGTGACAATAAAATAATTTTCTCCATAAGATACATAAGCCAAAGTATCTTTAATTTCAATTTTCATATCGCCTTTGGTAAGATTAGCAGCACTGTTAAAGTAATAAAGATCTTTTTTTGGTGCCATTGTGATATAATCTTTCTGATTAACTCCGCAAAATGCATTTTCTTTTTCTTCATACTGGAAGAATTTAATGAGCGTACTATCCTTTATTCCCTGAGAGTCCTGAATGAGGTAGAATGTGTTTGAATTCATAAACTCTTTAACTCCATCTTGAGTAAAATTAATCTCTTTGGTTTCAATTTTAGTCATATCATCTCCAAGTGAAGTACGAATTTGTTTTTCAAGCATAAATGTGCCGCAACCTGCAAAATAACCAATCAGGGCAATCCAACTGATGTGTTTTAAATACCAAATAAAATCTATTTTTTCCATTCCCATGACAGCAACGCCGGCAGCAGATCCGATAATCAGGATACTTCCACCGGTTCCGGCGCAATAAGCCAAAAATTCCCAGAAATAGTGATCCATTGGGAAACTATACATTCCCATACCTGCAGCTACCAGAGGAACGTTGTCAACGACTGAAGAAGAAAGCCCGATAATCATGTTGACCAGATAATATCTCCAGGGTTCTCCAAGTGGGATTTTATCTAGAGAGAGTGCAAGCATTTCAAGGTGCCCTGCAGTGCCAAGTGCTTGAACAGCCATCAATATGCCAAGAAAGAATAAAATGGTTGACATGTCTACTCTCGTTAGGACTCCTGTTATGGAATATTTTGTTTTAACTTCCTTTGGATCTTTTCTATGAATTACTTCCGATAATATCCATAGAATACTCAAACCAATTAAAATTCCGAGGAAAGGCGGTAAATGGGTAAGTGTTTTAAAAACAGGGGTAAATAATAACGAACCAACTCCAAGAATTAAAAATAAAGTACTTTGCCAGCTTTTGGTGTCAGTACTCTCTGCTAAATCACTGTGAGTTAACTGAGGACGGTTGATTTCCCCTTTGAGAATGAAAGAAAGGATAATAAGTGGAATAATCAAGGACATAAGACTGGCCAGAAAAGTCATTTCTATAATATTGAGCGAGGATACTTTGCCTCCAATCCATAACATGATGGTGGTAACATCACCGATAGGGGAGAAGGCCCCGCCGGCATTAGCAGCAATAATGACCATACTGGCATAAAACCAACGATCTTTTTTATCTGAAATTAATTTACGGAGGAGTGCTACCATTACAATAGCAGTTGTCATATTGTCCAAAACGGCAGAAAGGAAGAAAGCTAAAATAGAAACGATCCAAAGAAGTTTGACTTTCTTAGTAGTATGGATTCTGTCAGTAATAATTTTAAATCCACCCTGCGTGTCCACTAATTCCACAATAGTCATGGCTCCAAGAAGGAAAAATAGAATTTCGGAAATTTCACCAACAATTCCAACAATTTTGAAATCCATAATCCATTCTTTAAACCCACTTCCGGGGTTATTCATCATAAATTCACGAAGTTCAGAAGGGTTTGTGAGTAAATTTTCCCCTCCTATCATAACACAAATCCATAAGAATACGCCAAGGAAAAGTGCTGTTGCACTCTTATTGACTTTTAAAGGATGTTCGAGGGCAATTAATACATAACCCACGAGAAAAAGTATGATCATTAAGATAAACATAATAGATTGATTTAATTAATATTAAGATTGTTTTTTAAATACTTTGACATGTTCGTTTTTTTTATTTTTCGGCGGCAATAATACAATTTATTTTATTCGAAAAATTATTTTATCATTATTTATTTTTAATGTGTATTTTTGCCTATTAAAATAATATTATGGAAAAAATGACGGATGATTTATGCAAACTTTTGATAAGCAAAGGCGAATTAAAACAACAAATTTTCAACTGTACTTTCGATACTCTTCAGCTTTTCAAAGATGCTGCGAAAG
>JAEWNB010000198.1 GCA_023392945.1 Bacteroidota bacterium | reverse complement strand
GAGTCATACTTGGGTACTTATCGCTCATCGGGTCAACACTCAGCCAGATGCTCAAGTCGGAGGTGTAGTAGCGGGCTCCAAAGTAAGAATAGCCGGTTTCGATATCTTTTTCCTTGGCGGAGAAGGTGTAGCGGGAGTTGAAGCCGGTGAGGCGCTGGTCAATCTGCTCCTCGCCAAAGGGCAGATAGTGGAGGTGCTGGATGGCACTGCCGTCGGTGTAGGTTATCCAAGTGCCACTGCCGAGATGGTCCGGGTGATAGTAGTAAAGGTCTTGCTCATCATTTTGAATTTCTTCAAATGATTTCAGTGTTGTTAGATTATCCCAAATTATTTGAGGGTCTTGTTGAAGACACAGATTAACAGTACGCTCAAGAACACCATAATTAGCATAAATTTTTTCATTAATAATATCAAAATTATCTACAAATGGTGTGTTTATTTTAGATAAACCGCCACCGCCAATTTTGCTCAAGATTCGCTCACTTCCTGCATAGTAATGCTTTGTATATCCTTGCGGTGTGGCAACTAAGTAGGGTGAAGCATATAGAGTAGCATTATTCATCAGATTATAATTATACTGCTGCCCGTTTATGATCATATCCTGAAAGGCTCCTGTCAGTTTATAAGTTCGCTCTCCGCCGGCATCATACATATAATAGCTAACAAAATTATCATCTCCGACCCCCATTAATCTATTTTCCTCATCCCAACATAATCTCCTATCTCCCAACATATTATGATGATAATATATTAAATTTCCATTGGCATCCCATTCAAAAGTATAAATTGTTGTTGGTTCAACTTCTTGAGAAGGATCAGGAGGTTCGATATTGCCTATAGAGGTTAATGTATGCGATTGTCCTGAATTATAATTATAAACATGATTATAGTTTATAGAAGGTTCTCCGCCATCCAAAAATTGCATTGCATCCTGAGTTTTTGATACTATTCTTCCATCAGGAGAGTACCCCATAGACAAATTATAGCTATATATTGTTCCATTATCCCAATACCCACTGGAATTCGTCAAACGATATAAGTTATCATACGTATAATTACTTTCATATTTTCCTCCCAAACCGTTTACAAGTATTCCCTCTCCATTCACAATTTGGGTTATATTATTCACCCCATCAAAAGTATAATATATATCTTGCATAGTTTCTCCTCCTGAAGAAGGAGTATAAGAAGTTAAATGCTCCAGTCTTTGCAATATGTCATAATCATAGGTGGCATAAGTTCCGTTTCCATAATAGATTCCCGTTTTTGCCTCAAATTTGTTATATTGAATGCTATCAATATAAGGGTAAGCTGCGTTTCCTTTAAAACCCTTCATGCTTGATAACAATCCTCCGACATTATATTTATAATCTACCTTTTCCCCGTCCGGGTATTCCATAGTCAATATACGGTTCCAACTGTCATAATCAAAATTCATGGCAAAAGTATAAGTTCCGGTTTCATTGGGAAGGACAAAAGTACGAATATTTTGTGTTATTTCACCTAATGCCCCGTAAGAAAATTCCTCTCCCTCGGCGAGGACGAGGAATCTTCTTCTTCGGCAATGTTCTGCGAACTTGCCGGGGAAATCACTAGAGACGCAAAATCTTGCGTCTCTACAATATATATAAATTAGTGGTTTGTGTCGCCTGCTGACTGGGTGGTCGTGAATTTGTTGGTTACCAATATAACGCTCCTCTGGAGCGGGTGGGATTCGTTAGTAATTCGTTTGTCTACAAATATAGCGCCACGCTGTGGCGGGCTCGGTTGGTCTTTGCAAATCATTGCAAATTTATTCCCGGAAGGGAATACAGCTTGGTAGCAAGGAGATTTCGCAAAAGACCTTTCGCATTCCAGAAGGAATGCGCCCATTTTTAGCATATTCTTAGATTTGAAACAAAATCAAACATCATCGAAAACCCTGCCGCATTCGTAATTCTTTTTCGTAAAAAATGTGGTAAAAATCGGCGTTAAGACGGCGGGCTGTTTGACGAACGGAGTGAGGAGTTTCCGCCGTTAGACGGTTTTTACCCATTTTTAGAAAAAAATTACGTCGCGGCTAAAGCTGCTTTCTTTTGCTTCATTTTCTTTACAGCTTAAAGAAAATGAAGAAATTAAAAAATTTTAATCATTAATAAATTGGGGTTATTTGGGAAAGTTGTTTTTGAATAAGGTATTATATTGATATCACCTTCTCCGTCATCCGGTGACAGTTTAGAAATCGCTAATTTACTATCTGTTTTCCTGTCGCCGGCTGCCACCTCTTCCTCGGCGAGGACGAGGAATCTTTGCCGTCGGCAATGTTCTGCGAACTTGCCACGACCACCCGATTCCGCCACAGCGTGGCGTTATATTTGTAGCCAACAAATAACGAACAACCCAATCCCGCCACAGCGTGGCGTTATATTTGTACCATGCGAACATTTTGGGGTATTGTGTCTCGTCCTAAAAAAAGTTTACAGGTTAATAATTCAATCCTGGCAATAATTTATAATTAAAATAAAACTTTTACAAGACTATTCCGAGTTTCCACATTATTTTCAATCAGAAACATGATAGCCTGCTTGCGTTACGGCATCTTTCAATGTTTCTAGATTAAGGTCAGTTGAGGTGGTGACAGTTGCCGTTTTTTCTTCGAGGTTAACGGTTGCTGTCACTCCTTCTATAGAATTGAGTGCTTTTTCTACCGTAGCAGCACAGTGCGCACAGCTCATTCCTTCAATATGGAGGGTAATGGTTTTCATGGTCTCTTTTTTTGATGAATTTATGGACGGAGTATCGTCGGGTTTTGAAATTATTGAATAGTTGGCGGGTTTAAATCGTCTTAACCTTAGGGCATTGGTGACAACTGAAACGGAGCTGAAACTCATGGCGGCTGCGGCAAACATCGGATTTAGTTTCCATCCCAGTAAGAGATAAAAAGCGCCGGCAGCCAGAGGAATACCGAGAATATTGTAAAAGAATGCCCAAAACAGATTCTGTTTGATATTGCGAATTACCGAATTGCTTAATTTTAGTGTCGTGACAACATCTGTCAACTTGCTGTGCATCAGCACTACATCAGCAGCTTCCAAGGCAATGTCAGAGCCTGCTCCGATTGCAATACCGACGTCGGCTCGTGTCAGGGCAGGAGCATCATTAATTCCATCTCCGACCATAGCCACCAATTTGCCCTCTGCCTGAAGAGAGGATATTATTTTTTCCTTTTCTCCGGGCAAGAGTTCTGCTTTTATGTTCTCAATTCCAACCTCCCGACCAATAGCTTTGGCAGTCTCGGCATTGTCTCCTGTGAGGAGAATGACTTGAAGTCCCATTTCCTGTAAAGACTTTACTGCTTCTATGCTTTCTTCTTTCAGAATATCTGCCACCGCAATGATTCCCACTATTTTTTCGTTATCAGCCACAAATAGTACTGTTTTGCCCTCGGAAGTAAGAGTTTCGGATTGCTTTTCAAAATCGCTGCTTCGAATACTATTCTCAGAGATAAACTTCAAATTTCCCGTCAAGAATAACTTCCCGTTGATTTCTCCTTTTACGCCCAAGCCGGTGACAGAAGTAAAGTTATCTACCGGTAAAAAAGTGACCAACTGTTCTGAAGCAGCCTCGATAATAGCATTTGCTAAAGGGTGTTCCGACTGCTTTTCGAGGGAAGCGCAAATCTGAAGTATTTCGGATTCGGTATAATTATTATCGGCTATTATGTTGGTTATGTGAGGTTCTCCGGTGGTCAGGGTGCCGGTTTTGTCGAGTACTACAACAGATACCTTGTGGGCCAGCTCAAGAGCTTCTGCCGATTTAATCAAAATACCGTGTTCCGCCCCTTTTCCGGTTCCTACCATAATGGCCACAGGCGTGGCAAGTCCCAAAGCACAAGGACAGGAAATAACCAATACGGCAATGCCTGTTGACAATGCAAAATCAAACGGATATCCCAGCAAAAGCCATACAACGCTGGTTAACAAAGCAATGATGATGACGACAGGCACAAAAATCCGACTTATTTTATCTGCCATCCTTGATATGGGAGCCTTGGATGCCGAAGCTTCTTCCACCAAACGGATTATTTGGGCAAGGGTTGTATCTGCCCCCACTTTCGTTGCCTTAAAGGTCATAAATCCCGACTGATTGATACCGGCGGATAACAACTTGTCTCCGACCTGTTTATAAACCGGGATGCTTTCTCCCGTGAGTGCCGATTCATTCACCGAAGAGCTGCCGCTCAGCACAATGCCGTCCACCGGAATGGTTTGTCCGGGTTTAACCGAGAGCACATCACCCTGAACCACTTCTTCAATTGGAATTTCTACTTCATTGCCATCTTTAATGACAATAGCAGTTTGCGGAGCCAGATCCATCAATTTGGTCACGGCATCGGAAGTTTTCCTTTTTGAGTTGGCTTCAAAATATTTTCCCAGTGTTATCAGGGTAAGGATAGTCGCTCCTGATTCAAAATACAAATCGTGAACATAACGGGTGACCATTGCCATATTTTCGGAGCCATACCCATATCCCATCTTGTAAAGAGCATAAACTCCATAAACAACGGCAGCCG
>JAEWNB010000192.1 GCA_023392945.1 Bacteroidota bacterium | reverse complement strand
CTCTTAACCCCGTTTCAATGGAAATAGAAAATAAAAATCATCAGCTCTTCAGTTCTGATTATATTCAACCCTATAATATGTACAATCCAATTAAGCTTAATTTTGTGAATCAACAACATAGAGTTCATTGTGATTATATTTTCGAACTTTACAATGGAAAAATTATTATGCTGGGAGAACAGAGAGCCGATTATACAACATACTCAAATGGTTCTTCTACTTTCAACTGTCTTGCCAAATCTATTATAACAAATACTTTTACTCCCGAGGGGGATTATGATTCCTATTTTATGATTAAAAAAAATCAAGCTGCATCGTCATACTATATCTATTCAAATCCACAAGATTTATTTCTTTCCTATGCTGCATTTGATAATGGAAAAAATGTTTTTTTAATTTACAACGACCATACAAATAACTTATCTCCTACAACACTTAATAAGGATATGTTCAAAATTGGGAATCCTTTTTACAAAATCAATAAAAATTCCTGTGTCACCCTCACTCAAATAGATGAAAATGACAATATTGCTAAATGGAATATCATGGATTGCACAACTACTAAAAAAGTCTATAACCAGATTATGTTTATCAACGGAAATGAGATTGTTTTCGATGCTTTATCCAGAAAATTGAATACTCTCTCAAAATTCACTTTGCCAAATTAAATTTTTTAATGAAAAAATATTGTTTATTTCTCTGCTGTTTATTCACGATAGGGCTGTTTGCTCAACCCTCGATAGACAATTTCACACGACTGGAATCTTCGGGAGATATTCCTACTGATTTTAAGCAATTTATAAAACTTAAAACTAAAGACGCTTCCGACTTATACATCAAAGAACAGTTTAGCAGTGGCAATATTCTTTATGGCTCAAAGCTGAATGATTATGTTAACATTGTTGCCGATAATTTGCTCAAAGAGTACCCTGACTTGAAAGAGAAACTCAGATTTTACATTGTTAAAACAACCGAAGTAAATGCCTACTGTACAGAAAGCGGGATTATGTTTATAAATATTGGACTGATTGCACAACTATCTAATGAAAGCGAGTTAGCCTATATTATGGCTCACGAAATTGCCCATTTTGCAGAACATCATATCCTGGATTTGAATGATTATAAGGATAAAAACAAATCTAACGACTACAAAGAATTTTATTTAAAGTATCACAATCGTTCCCGCGAAAATGAACTGGAAGCCGACCGATTGGCACTCGAACGTTATTACAAAAGTTCTCCTTACAGTTTTTCTGTTTTAGACGGTGTTTTTGATGTTCTCCAGTACGACTATTTACCTTTTGATGAGATTGTTTTTCCCCGGAATCTTTTAGAGACCGATTTCTATAAGTTTCCGGACAATTACTTCCTGACAAATATTAATCCTATCCGGAGTCGGGAAGATTATATTGATACACTGAGCACTCACCCTAATATTATGAAACGCCGTGAAAATGTTAAACAGATTGTTTCCGGATTAAACAATGAGGGTAGAAAAATATTTGTGCAAGCTGAATCGCTCTTTTTTGAAATTCGAGATCTAGCTCGATTTGAATCGATAAATATTTTTCTTACTCGTCATGAATATGATGATGCCATTTACAATACCCATGTGCTAATGCAGTCTCATCCCAACAGCGAATTTCTTAATGTTGCCATGGGAGCTGCCCTTTACGGCATTTCTAAACATAAAACCTATGGAGGAATTAGTGACATAGTTGAAAATTATAAATCTATTGAAGGGGAAAAACAACAGGTGAACTATTTCTTGGGCAAACTTAACAAAAATGAATTTAATCTGTTAGCTTTAAGATATTTGTGGAATATTCATGCTAATTATCCCAATAATGTTTATATCACTTCAATATTAACTGATATATCAAGAGACCTTGTCGGAAGAAACAAACTGGATTATACTGATTTTTCAGATTATCCGATGGGAACAACTGCAGAAGATATTATTGATGAAGTAGAGACTCCCGACACTACTACGCAGAAACCAACCGGTAAATATGAAAAAATCAAACAACAAAATAAGAGCCAAAGCAGCCTTATTAAACCAAATGCAAAATTTAAGACCTTCAATTACATGTTGGTTGATCTGAAAAAAGATCCTGAATTTGTTAAGCTCATTAACAATGCTATCAATTATTCCGAGGACAAAAAAGTAAATGAGATTATTGCCGATAAAGATCAGATTGTTAAGCTAGATAAAATATTGATTACCAAGCCAATTTATACTAAATATCTTGACAAATCATGTACCAAAACAATATCGGGGATAAACAAAAATTACCAACAAGAAAGAAAAAATCTTGAAAAAACAATTCAATATTCTGTTGACAAGATCGGAATTGATAATATTTTTTATTCCGACAAATTGCTGACTGAGCTAAATACTGACCAGTATAATCAATTCTGTAGGGTAGAAGCATTTAAAACCGACTTTGTAAAAAGTGAATTCAACAAAATGATACTCTATCAGGCACCGGATTTCTCAAATGTAATTGGGAAGATGGGATTTAATTCAATTAATATTATTTCAATTTACACAAGGCCCGATGGATTTAACGGAAAGAAACTTTTTCCTTTCTTATTTATGAGTCCATTCTCTATTGCATCAGCTCCGTTTTTGTTACTTAACGTTATCATGCCAACTTATTATACTAATGTTAGGTTTATTGTTTTTAATCCTGAAACAGGAGAAACTACAATGGACAATACTTATTCTGTAAGCAATGAAACAAGGCAAAGCTACATAAACTCATTTATATACAATAAATATTATCAAATAAAGAAAGGAAAATAATCCATGAAAAAGAAGCTGATAATTCTTACTTTCATTGCATTTGCTGCACTCTGTGGATTTTCTCAAAATTGTGGCTACATGGGAAAAAGAGTGCTCATCAATGCTGATATTTCCTTTTCCCCTGCATGGGGAAATTACTCTTTTATGGGAGAACCAAAATATTATACTTTTAATTATATTTTCTCACCTAATATTGAAGTAATTGCATGGAAAAAAGGCACGGCCGGAGTGGTCGGGCATTTTTTTAAGACACAATATGAACACGAAGTTGTATATAATGACGAATTGGGTAATCCGACATACACATCACTTGACGGGTTTGATGATTTGGATGTTGGCGGCTTTGGAAT
Organism: Bacteroidota bacterium; assembly: GCA_023392945.1. GTDB lineage: Bacteria > Bacteroidota > Bacteroidia > Bacteroidales > WCHB1-69 > JAGVVH01. Next base: position 10,746 of record JAEWNB010000192.1, on the reverse strand, counting down.
TTTTTACAAACAATATGTTGGGAAAGCCCATGCCCCCTTCGGTTTGTATTTTAAATTTGAACTGGATTATTTCATTTATAATTATACCCCTAATGAAGTTGCATCCATCGATAATATATTAGGATGCAAAATAGAATTCGGAAAAGATTGGCTCCTTTTAAACCGGTTGCATCTTTCATTGGCTGGATCCCTTGGTTCTACTTTTGGAGGTTATAAAACAGCATTGTATGGCACTGATTTTTCGAATACACCATTTTATCAAAATGCCTCCCCATACTCCAAAACATCTTGGGCTAAAGGAAAAATTTTGGGAGCTTATTGGTTGGGCATCAAAGTAGGAATCGGGATTTTAGCTTTCTAAAAATTCGACTTTTCAATTTCTCTTTCCAGCAAATCCAAGGCTGATTCCACAGAAATAATGTCTGAAATCCTATCTTTTCCTTTATATACTGCCACCAATCCTTTCGTTGCGCCTACAAGACCAAAGTGGGCATCGGCCATTTCTCCGGGACCATTAACAATACAACCCATTACCCCGATTTTCAATCCCGGATAATCTGAAAACCGCTCTTTTACCAACGCCAAGACCTTTTCAATTTCATACTGTGTCCTGCCACATGAAGGACACGAAATAAATTCAGTTTTAGACATTTTTAAACGACAAGCCTGCAAAACAGCAAGTGCCAGATTTTCATTGTCCCGTTTACTGAAAAAAGGATTCAGGATTACTAAATCCTTTACTCTTTTGTGATAACTTTCGAAACCGCAAACAGCCGCAACTTCTGCCATCAACATTTCAGCATTCGTCTCAGGATGAGAAAAAGTCAACAGCCCGTTTTCGTCCAAGGAATAAAAATTATCCTCAAGAGCATCAACGGCATCAAGAATAAGACGGGCAAAAGGAATTTCATTTTCCGGTTTTTCGGTCAATGAAACACGGATAGTATCCCCCACCCCGCACAACAAAAGTGCCCCGATTCCGGCAGCTGATTTCACCCTCCCCTCCATTCCGGCTCCGGCTTCAGTAACCCCTATATGCAATGGGTATTCATAGCCGCTCTTTTCCATAACCTCCGACAATAAAAGAGTAGATTCTATCATACTGTTTACATTGCTTGATTTCATGGAAAGTACAATGTTGTGGAAATCATACTGACGACAAATGTCAACCCATTCCATTGCCGACATGGCCATGGCCAAAGGAGTGTTGCCATAGCGACTTACAATACGGTCGCACAAAGAGCCGTGATTGGTCCCGATACGGATAGCAGTCCCCCGATCCTTGCATATTGCCAGCAAAGGAGCAGCCCGCAAAGACATCTTCTCAAGTGAGGCTTTATACTCGGCATCACTATATTCAAGCTGTTTAAAATTCCGTTTATCTACATAATTCCCCGGATTAATGCGCACTTTTTCCACCACTGAAGCCATTGCCTCCGCCACTTTAGGATTAAAATGGACATCAGCTATCAGGGGAAGAGAATAGCCTTCGCCACGCAAACTGCTTTTTATCTGTGACATTTTAAGTACTTCCTGCATCGAAGGAACCGTAATTCTCACCAAATCAGCCCCTGCTTCTGCAAGCCTTTTCACTTGCCCGACAGTGGCAGCCACATCATTGGTGTCACTATTGGTCATTGACTGAATAGCAATCGGGTTATTTCCTCCAATGGCAATAGAGCCAACCTGAACAGGAATCGTTTTCTTACGCTTAGCTTTTATCATAAGGGTGCAAAAATAATAAAAAAGAGAAGATGGGATTAATCCTAAAAAATCTAAAAAGATGAAGAAAAAGAACTAATCAAAATTGATAACCGACAGTAGCGACAATTCCAAGACGGTCTTCATATCCCAAATAAAAATTAACGGCAGATGTTTTTTCAAGTCGCATAGAAAGTCCCGCCCCTATACTGAGAAATATGCCGCTTTCCCAAGTAGAAGACTGGTATCCAAGGTTATAATAAAAAAATGCTGCACCCAACTCTGCATTTATATAAGGCGTATATTTAGATTTTAAAATGTTATATCTAAAATCGGCATACAACGGAATCATACAACTTCCTTTTGTCATATAGGGCAATGAATTGTAGCCAATTCCCATGCCCAAAGAAAAATGCTTGTTAAAATGAACCCCATTGATAAAATGTATTCCGTATGTTAAGGGAACAAATTCTTCATAATCTGCAAAATAGTCGGCCGTCACCTTTGAAATAAAATATCCTCCCTGTATTTCAACGACCCCAAAATACTTATAGTCATTTGCAAGAGAATCACCCACTTTTCTATGTTTAATTTTTGTCTTTTTAAATGTATGCAAATAAGACAATTGCAGTGCGGCATAATCACTGCGAATCTTAACGGTCCCTGAACAATTATGATAAGGATAATGGTACATGCCTTCTGCAAAATTTTCAAAAGAGATATTTGCTCCAACAGTAAGCCTTAATAAATCATCATAAGGAAGTCGATAATAAAAACCGCCTCCAAAAATAAGACTTGCCCTGATATTTGAGAAATGACCATAGTACATTTCAAAATAATTCATTTCGATATTACTATTTGCATCAGAAAGGTAATGAGAAGAAGCATATAAAAAAACATTATTTGAAAAAGTAAAAATCCTACTTAATTTAGCACCAACATTAAACATTAAATAAAAATTACGACTAACAGGATAATGAAATTCAAAAGACAAAGGAATCATAAGGCCTTTTATCTCTTCCCTTCCTGCAGAAATATAACGATTATAGGTAGCGTTGCCTGTTAAATCTGAATAAGGTGCATAGACATCATAATTAATTGCAGCAATAGTCCCGAAATTGAGCCCGGCAGAAATGCCAAAATATTTAGCAAAATTATAAGAAAGCTCAAACCCCGACTCCCAACCAAAACTATTTTTGGCAATCGGCTGATAATACTCGCCCAAATAAGGATATAAACTAACTTTTTTAACCAATTCAATCTGCCCGGTTACTCCAAGATTAAAACCATCAAATGGACTGAAATCCCGATTTTCCTGTGCACTGATATTCAGTAATAAAATTGCAAACAGAAAAGACAAAATTAATGATTTATACATAGTTGCATTCATTTAATTTTCACATATTAATTACAAAATATAGCCTAGAATTATGTAAACAAAAATCTTCTCAATAAAGAATCTAATTCTTGCCTATTTTATCTTCGCAATATTCTTGGCAAATATAAAAAATAAAAAAATAGCACTTTAAAAAAATCACGAATTATAGTAATTCATATATTATTTTATTTTTGTGGCTTCCATGATTCGTTTTGATTCAATGTTGGGCTCTCCGCTAATAATCTGCAGGCGCTTTCATGAGAATCGATTGACGAATCTTCGGAGAAATCCCCCTCCGATTTGCAGGAGATGTGTAAAACTATCGGAAACTTATTCCTAATAAGTATCATTTTCTTCAGGGGATGAAAGTGCGTAAATTGCTCCGATAGATAATTTTTTCATTTCATAATCCTTTTAATATAAACTATTTTTATTTTTGTAAAAAAAATATAAATGAAATTAAACTTACTAATATTAGCCATGATGACCATCGTATTATTTTCCTGTAATTCTAAGAAAGAGAATAACTTACCAAAAACAGAGGAAGGCTATATAGAAGTAACCGGCGGAAAAGTATGGTACAAAATCTGCGGAGCCGATAAAAAAGGAATTCCTTTATTGGTTTTGCATGGTGGTCCCGGAGCCCCTCATGACTATTTACAACCCCTTGAAGAAGTTGCGAAAGATCGACCGGTCATCTTTTACGACCAACTGGGATGTGGAAATTCCGACAAGCCTTCTGATAGTTCGTTATGGAATTTGCCGCGTTTTGTGGAAGAGCTTGAACAGGTTCGCACGGCGTTGCATCTCGACAAACTCCATATTTTAGGTCAGTCATGGGGAAGCATGCTGGCGGCAAGTTATATGATAGAGAAAAATCCAAAAGGTATTGTCAGTCTTATCTTTTCGGGAGCTTATTTAAGTTCTCCAAGATGGATTGCCGACCAGAAAAAATGGGTTTCACAACTCCCTGTTTCCATACAAGATACCATCGCCAAATATGAAAAAAGTGGCAACTTTGCCTCACCGGCATATCAGGAAGCAATGACAATCTTTTACAATAAACATCTCTGCCGGCTTGATCCCTGGCCTCCATACTTAATTGCCACACTGGAGAAATCGAGCAGTGACATTTACGGCTATATGATTGGTCCCAGCGAATTTACTTTAAACGGCACCTTGAAAGAGACCGATCTGACAGATCAGCTCCATAAAATCAAATGCCCGGTATTGTTCACCTGCGGAGAATTTGATGAAGCAACCCCATGGACTACAGCTTATTACCAAAGCAAAATTCAAGGTTCAGAAATATATGTTTTCAAAGATGCCTCTCATTCCCATCATATCGAGAAGGAAGATGAATATCTAAAAGTTGTGTCTGATTTTCTGAAAAAGGCAGAAAGATAAATTAATAGAGCGACCTATCAACTTCCTCTTTTTCTGTAGCTAAAAACAGCCCAGATATTGAAGAACATTGCCAATCCGAGCAAAGCAAAGAACTGGGGCATCATTTCAAGAAAACCACTACCTTTGAGATATATTAGTCTTATCACCTGAATAATGTACTTTAACGGGCTGAAATGGCCGAGTACCTGTGCCCATTGCGGCATATTGGAAAAGGGGGTGTACAGACCGCTCAGGAAAATAAAGGTAAGCACAAAGAAAAACATGATGAACATTGCCTGCTGGATAGTTTTGGCATAATTAGAAATCACCAGACCAAAACCGGACATTGCCAAAACAAAAACGGCTTCAAACAAATAGATTGTCATTACATTTCCCGACGGAAAAAAACCGTAAAAGAGCCAAGCCACAAATATACAGATAGTCAGGGCAATAAAACCCACCAACCAGAAAGGAATCAGTTTAGAAAGAATGAGAGTAAATTTATTAACGGGAGTAACATTCATTTGCTCAATGGTTCCATTTTCCTTTTCACCCACAATATTCAGTGCCGGCAAGAATCCGCAAACCATTGCCATTAACATAACCAACAAGGCCGGAATCATATTGTAGAGAGATTTCATCATAGGATTATAGCGGTATAAAGGAATGATTGAAAATTTAGGGACTGACAATCGATTAGAGGGTTGCATCAGCTCCATCCTTATCTCCCCGTTGAAATCAGCAATAATTTCACCAAGATAGGCGCTGCTCAAACCGGCTTTCATCCCGTTGACGGCATTGGCGGAAATCATCACTTTTGTTTTATTTTCTTTGATAAGATCAGTTTCAAACCCTGCAGGAATTTCAAGTACCTCGTCAGCCTTTCCCTCTTCTATACAATCATAAATATGGGATTTGCTATTGGAAACATCTGTTATAATAAAATAGCCGGAGGATTTTATCTTTTCAATCAAACGGACAGAGAGAGTGCTATTGTCGTGGTTCACCACTGCCAATTTACTATTTTTAATCTCCATATTGGCAACCAGCGGAAAGATCGCCAGAGCAGCAAATGGAAAGATAATCACAAATTTTGGAAGAAATCTGTTTCTTATAAACTGTTTAAATTCCTTTTCCAGCAAATATTTCAGCATGATAGTAATATTTTTTTAATCATGATAATCTTACTTTAAATTTTTTGAGGCTGATGGCAACTAATAGGATTGCCATTCCTGCAAGAATAGATAGTTCCTTGATCACCGAAGTAAATCCCAAGCCTTGAATCATCACTTTTTTAATAGCGGAGATATACCAGTTGGCAGGGATAATTTTAGAAAGCCAAAGGAAAAACAGATTCATACTTTCGGTAGGAAAAATAATACCGGAAAGCAAAATTACAGGCAGCATCAGAATCACCCCCGATATGAGCATTGCCACCATTTGTGACTTAGCAACAGTAGAGATAAGCAACCCCAGAGCAAGCGAGACAAAAATGAAAACAAGGGAAATAAATATGATCAGCCCCAGACTTCCCGCAATAGGAACTTTAAGTGCAAATACCGAAAGTAAAAGCAAAGTACCAAGATTTATTAATGACAAAACAATATAGGGCACCGTTTTTGAAAGGATGATGGTAATAGGTTTTAGAGGCGACACCAGCAAAATTTCCATCGTTCCCAATTCTTTTTCACGAGCAATGGAAACGGCAGTCATCATGGCACAGATCAGCATCAGCACCATTCCCATCACCCCCGGGACAGTATTATAAGCCCCTTTGAGAGTAGGATTATAGAGAAATTTCACTTCACTGTTAATCTGAAATGGCATTTGTAATTCAGGCGTTGCCAATATCTCTTGTTGGTAGGTTGCTATCAGAGCAGTGGCATAGCGAGTCAACGTTAACGCAGAATTAGGGTCACTACCATCGGCTATAAGCTCTATTTGGGCATTGCCCGTATGCATCATATTTTCATAAAAATTTTCACTAAAAACCACAACCATACCGATATCCCCTTCTTTAAAAATCTCATCCACCTCATCCTTTGAATGGAGATAGCGATCGATGATGAAATATTCGCTGGTGCCCAGTTTGTTTACAATGGCGTGAGTGGCGGCATCTTGAGAAAGATCCAAAATGGCGATCTTGGCATTTTTAACTTCGGTAGTGATAGCAAATCCAAAAAGGATAATCATCAGAATCGGCATTATCAGCAAAATGATGGTTGTCCACCTGTCACGAAAGATGTGATAAAATTCTTTCAGGGCAAAAGAGTAAAAAGCAGAATGAGCTGTCTTTTTCATTTTTTATTCATTTAATTTCTTATTGCTTTTCTGGCCAGCAGACGGAACACTTCATCCATATTTTTAGCTGCAAACTCCTTTTTCAAATTTCCGGGAGTATCTAATTTTACAATTTTTCCATCTACCATGATGGATATTCGGTCACAATATTCGGCTTCGTCCATATAGTGAGTGGTCACAAATACAGTAATTCCTTTATCGGCAGTCTGATAAATCAACTCCCAAAACTGTCGGCGCGAAGCCGGATCTACTCCTCCGGTAGGTTCATCCAGAAACACTATTCCGGGTTTATGAATAATAGAAACTGTAAAAGCCAGTTTCTGTTTCCAACCCAAAGGGAGTGATTTGACCATACTATTTTTTTCATTCTGAAATCCCAATTGTTCCAAAAACTCATCAATACGGGAATTAATAGCTTTTTCCTCCACTCCGTATATTCCGGCATAGAGCCGCATATTTTCCCATACCTTTAAATCTTCATAAAGAGAAAACTTCTGGCTCATGTAGCCGATATTTTTTTTAATTTGTTCCGATTGAGTGGTAACATCAAAACCTGCAACTGTGGCTTTACCGGAAGTTGGCTTACTCAATCCGCAAAGCATTTTCATTGCAGTAGTTTTCCCCGCACCGTTTGCCCCCAAAAAACCAAATATTTCGCCTTTCTTAACATCAAAACTGATATGGTCAACAGCAGTGAAAGAACCAAATCGCTTGGTGAGTTCGTTGGCTACTATAGACATTTCTCTGTTGTCGGCAGACTGTGGAAAGAGCTTGTCATCAGGCATATTCATTGTTTATTACTATTATAATCTTTACTTGATTTACTTTATTGAGAGTTCCATGAAACAATCTTCAATAGTAGGCTCTATTTTATTCACTATAACCCCGCAATGTCCCAATTTTTCAAGCTCTTCTTTCAGCAAGTCTGGTGTATACGGGAGAGATGAAGCACCTATCAAACTGTTTTGTTGAAGGTCGATAGTAATATGATGTACATCACCGAAAGGATAACATTTTTTAACTACCGGAAAATCTTTCAGAGCAGTGAGTAATTTAGACATATTGTCCGAAGAAGCTGCCCAAAGGGTTTCACAATACTGACTAACAATATTTTGAGGAGTATCCACTTTGAGAAAAGAGCCATTTTGAATCAGGGCAATACGGTCACAAAGACCGGCTTCATCCATATAAGAAGTGGATACCATAATGGTAATTCCTTCTTTTTTAATTCTCTTTAGCATTTCCCAGAACTCTTTTCTGGAAACAGGATCCACACCGGTAGTAGGTTCATCTAAGAACAAAACAACGGGTTTATGAATCAGCGCACAACAGAGTGCCAACTTCTGTTTCATCCCCCCCGAAAGTGCCCCTGCACGGCGGGTTTTGAAAGGTTCAAGCTGTTGATAGATTTCCTTTATCATCGCGTAGTTTTCTTCAATAGTGGTATTGAAGATGCTGGCATAAAAATTGAGATTTTCCTCCACAGACAAATCCTGATAAAGTGAAAATTTCCCCGGCATATAGCCAATGCTGTTTCTAATCTGACGGAACTCCTTTATGACGTCAAGTCCGTTAACAGTTGCACTACCGCTATCAGCCAAAAGCAACGTAGTGAGAATACGAAACAGGGTGGTTTTTCCGGCCCCGTCAGGACCAATAATGCCGAAAATATTTCCCTTATTTACCTCGAAAGAGATATTATTCAAAGCTTCCACCTTGCCATATTTCTTTTTGATATTATTTGCAGTAATCATGCTATTTGACATTTAACTCTTTATTACATGCCCCTAAAAATTAACTTCTCCGTACATCCCAATTTTCAGATAGCCATCATTTTTAACTTTAATTTTGACAGCATAGACCAAATTAGCACGTTCATCCTGAGTCTGAATGGTCTTGGGGGTAAATTCCGACTTGGAAGAAATCCACGATATAGTTCCTTTGTACTCACGAATACCATTTTCGCCAAAATCCGCTCCTACTTTCACCTGTTGTCCAATTTTCAGCTTTGTCAATTGACCGGAGGTCACATAAGCCCGCAAAATCATATTACTCACATCTGCCACTTTAAAGAGAGCTTTTCCCGGAATGGCCAACTCTCCCTGCTCGGCATATTTGACCAGAATGGTACCATTGATAGGACTTGTAATATAGCATTTCTTTAGTTGGTCATTTAATTGTGCAATCTGAATTTCCATAGCACTACTCTCCTCTGAAATGCTGCTATTGGTATTTTCAAGCATTGATTTCTGTGCATCAAGTTGCTTTTCCAACGTAGTAATTTGGGCATTGACATCATCTAATTGCTTGGTGTTTGCAGCATTGGCTTTTAACAGATTTTCGATCCGTTTTTTCTCAACTTTGGCAGTGGCAATCTGCTGCTGAAGAGCGGCGACCTGTTTGCCAACATCTGACTTTCTGCTTGAAACCGCCTTGGCACTGGTCTGAAGTTGCAGCTTTTTAAGAAAAAGCTGCGTAGTGTCTGTATAGCCCAGCAATTCGCCCGATTTGACCTCCCTACCCTCTTCCACATCGAAAAATAAAATCTTTCCGCTTGATTCCGAAGAGACAATCACTTCCACTGCTTCAAAAGTTCCCGCAGCATCATAGTTTACAGCCGATTTGCGGCAAGATGCAAAACATACTATTAAACAAGAAACTAGTAAGATAATTCTGACATGAGTTGTTTTCATTTTATTATATTATTAAAAATTATTACTATTTACCTTTTTCCACTTTCAATTGATAAAGCGTAAGCAGTAACTGCATTTCATGAAGCGACTTATTCTGCTTTGCCAAATCTGCCAGGACAATATCCTGCAAGAAATCGTTAATGCTCATGGTCCCGTTTTCTACTTTTGCCTCAGATACTGCCTTGATTTGCTCCCTCAATAGAATGATTTCATCATCATTTTTGATTAAATCCCTGATTTTCTCTATATCTGCGTTGCTTTTGACAATTTTCTGATTTAAGTTAAACAAAAAAGCTTCCCTTTGCACTTCTATACTTTTTTTACCCACTTCTACATTATGGCATTCATCCCTGTAGGAATAGAGTCTGCCAAAATTCCATGACAAGTTGATTCCCCCAATGAAATAGGGTTGAAAGCCACTATTGAACATATTTAACCCCGGGTCAGCATAAGCTCCTTGGGCAAATAGTCCTATAGTAGGCATTCCTTTCGCAAGTATTCCGCTTTTCCGACTATCAAACTGTTGCAACTGAGCATCAAAAAGTCTAAGTTCGGGACGAACTATCTCTTCCGAAATTGACAAGGAAGCCGTAGGTTTTTCCAATACGGCATTTTCATCAAGTTTTTCGCCAATAAACAAAGAGAGCATCATCAAAAAAGCATCCCGACTATTTTTCATTTCTGTGGCAGCCTGGCGGCGAGAGAGAATCTCTACCTTGATTTTATTAAGGTCAGATTGATTTGCCAACCCATTGTCGGCATAGCTGCTGATACGGTCGTAGTTGCGCTGAAGCTCCTTTTGAAAAAGATCATTTTGTATCAGCTGCTCATCCAGCAACAGAATGCCAAAATAGAGCTGGTTGATCTGATTGTTAACCGTATAAAGGTCAACCTCAATTCGCTGTTTATCAATCTCCGACTGCGCTTTAACTTGCTTTTGCATCGCAGAAATCATTCCTCCGTCCCAAATGGTTTGATATAACTCCAAGACAATACGGTATTGATCTTTGTCCGGAAATGAAATTCCATCAATACCCATCTTATTCATTATAACCATAAAAGCATCAGGAAATTCAGTTACATCAGATTGCCATGATGCTCTGGCATTCAGAGAAAGTTGGGGAAAATAGCCTTTCGCGGCAGTAGCAAGATTATACCCTTTCGACTGCTCAATAAGGTCATACTGCTTTATCAAAGGGTAATTCTTCCTAGCCGCCATATAACAGCCGTCAAGCGTAATAGTTTGTGAAAACAATTGCGAGACGAATAGTAATAAACAAATATTAA
>JAEWNB010000099.1 GCA_023392945.1 Bacteroidota bacterium | reverse complement strand
TTTGAAAAGGCACGTAATTCTGAAAAGAAGTCGATATTGTTTATTGATGAAATTCATCGTTTTTCAAAGGCACAGCAGGATTCGCTGTTGGGAGCCGTTGAAAGAGGTGTTGTTACCTTAATTGGGGCAACCACTGAAAATCCCTCTTTTGAAGTGATTGCACCACTTCTTTCCCGCTGTCAGGTTTATATTCTTAAAAATCTTGAACTTAAAGATTTGGAAAAAATATTGGAGACGGCAAGGCTTTGGTTGGAAAAGGAGTTTAAGTGTAAAATTGAAATTACGGAGAAAGAGGCCCTTTTACGTGTTTCCGGAGGAGATGCCCGTAAACTTATCAATGCTATTGAGTTAGTTGGGATGATGTCAAAGCCGGTTGATGGGATTATTTCGGTTACCAATCAAGTCGTATTGAAGATCATACAGAAGAATCTTGCCATCTATGACAAGAAGGGCGAAAATCACTACGACATTATTTCTGCCTTTATTAAGTCAATCAGGGGGAGTGATCCCAATGCAGCCGTCTATTGGATGGCAAGGATGTTGGTGGCAGGGGAGGATCCTCTTTTTATTGCGCGGCGTATGATTGTGTTGGCTTCGGAAGATATCGGAAATGCCAATCCCAATGCGTTGCTCTTGGCCAACAGTTGTTTTCAGGCAGTACATCAAATAGGGATGCCGGAAGCGCGGATTGTACTCTCTCAAACTGCGGTTTATCTTGCCTCTTCTCCCAAAAGCAATGCTTCCTACATGGCTATTGATGAGGCATTTGCATGGGTGGAAAAAACGGGAAACTTGCCTGTGCCCCTTCATTTGCGAAATGCTCCGACACAACTGATGAAAGATATTGGCTATCACGAGGGTTATAAATATGCTCATAAGTTTGAAAATAATTTTGTAGAACTTGACTATTTGCCACAATCTATTAGTGGAAAGAAATTTTATGAACCTCAGGATAATCCCCGTGAAAATGAGTTGCGAAACTATTTGAAAAAATGTTGGAAGGATAAGTATAAATATGTGATCCTTTTGTTGATTTCGCTTTTTTCGATGAAATTTGCATGGACTCAGGATTTTCATTATTCGCAGTTCTATGCTTCTCCAATCAATATGAATCCTGCTCTGACAGGTGCTTTTGATGGGGTTTTTCGGTTGGGAATCAATCAAAAAACGCAATGGCTTTCTGTTACCAAACCCTTTTTGACAGTTTCGGGAATATTTGATATGCCGGTATATAAGAATAACAGTCGCCGGGAATTGCTTGGATTAGGGCTTAACTTTAGCTCAGACCAGGCGGGTGATTCGAAGTTCCGTTCTTTGCAGGTTAATATTTCCGCTTCCTATGTCAAGGGACTTGACAGGAAAAATAAGCACAAGCTGGGGATCGGCTTTTATGCAGGAATTGCGCAACGGAGCATCAACTATGCAGAGCTCTATTTTGATGAACAGTTTCAGAATGGTTATTTTGATCCTACGAACCCTATCACTGAGATGTACGGGATGGATAATTTTGTCTATTTTGATTGGGGGGCAGGCACTTTTTGGAGTTATTCTCCCAACAAGACAAACTCATTTTCTTTAGGATATAGTGCAGGTCATCTTTCAAGGGCAAATCAGACTTTGTATGAAAATAAAGCTCAGTTGAGCATTAAGCATCTTGTTTTTTTTAGTTCAAAATTTAATTTATCGAATCATTTGCAACTCCAGCCGATGGCTTTTGCTGCTTTTCAGGGATCTTTTCAGGAGATTTGTTTTGGCTCCAACATTGAGTATTTTTTTAGGAAAAATAGCTATTCTACCCAAATTTCCTTAGGTGGAGGACTCTTTTACCGGTGGAATGATGCCCTGATGGTAGTGGGAATGGTTGAATGGAAAAATATCAGGGTTGGGGTCAGCTATGATATTAATGTTTCTTCTTTTGTTACGGCTACAAATGTCAGAGGAGGTTTTGAATTTTCGCTGATTTATATTTATAAAAAATCAACTTTGGGGAGAATGGGAAAAGAACCGTGTCCGTTTGATATTATGTAATTTTATGATAATGAGAAGAATAATTCTTATCATTTTTACTTTTTATATCCTATCTGGGGAGTTGTTGGGGCAAGAGCCACCCTTCAATTATTCCCGTGGTAAGGAACAGGTTGATTTTATAAAAAAAGACACGCTGCCGGTTAAAGTATCCCCTTTGTCAAAAACGGTAAATACAAATTATTCGGAATATAACGGCATCCTTTTTTCTGATTCCACTTTTTACTTTTCCTCGATGCGGAATGAAAGTGAGGAGGATTTCGGAAATTTGTTCGAAGCCTACTGGTCAACCTATCTCTATAGTTCTAAACTGACTATCGGAGGTTATTCAAAGCCTGTTTCATTGCCCGTTACTATCAACAGTCCTAAATATTTTAACTGTAATTTTACTTTTAACAAAGATAGAACCCTTATTATTTTTGCTCGTTCTCCTTTAATCAATTCAACTGATTTAAGGTGTGAATTGTGGATGAGTGAGAAAATTCATGGCAAGTGGCAAAAATCTTCCATGTTGAACCATCGGATCAATCTGCCGGGTTGTAATACTACTCAACCCTATTATGTTGAATATGATGATTATGCTATTCTCTATTTTTCCACTGACCGTCCCAAAGGTTTCGGGGGATTGGATATTTGGTATTCGGTATATAAAGAGGGTCGCTTCGGAGATCCTATTAACTTGGGCAGTATTATCAACACTTCGGGAGATGAGGTTACTCCTTTTTATGATACCATTGAAAATATTCTCTATTTCAGTTCCAATCGGCATGTCGGAATTGGGGGATATGACATTTTCTATTCCCGTGGATCCATGAGCGACTGGACTCAGCCTTCCAATATGGGGGTTCCTTTTAATTCAGAGAAAAACGACATCTATTTTACGCGTAATAGTTTTAACCAAAATGGCTATTTCTCTTCCAATCGTCCTACTTCAAAAAGCTTGCCGGAGGATACCTGCTGCTATGATATTTATAATTATGCCTGGATTGGTAAAATGAAAGAGTCCTCATTAGATACTACTGTTGTCGACACTGTTACTATTGCAGAAAAAATTAAGATGATATTGCCGTTGACACTTTATTTTCAGAATGATGAACCTGATCCACGGTCGTGGAGTTACGATACAAAACAAAATTATCAGAATACGCTTTCCGATTATCTTTCTGTAAAGGAGCTATATAAAGATGAATATTCAAAAGGTCTTAAAGACAAAGAAAAAGCAGCGGCCGAAGAGAGCATTGAGCGTTTTTTCAAAGATTCTGTTGAAGAGGGCTTTGTAAAGCTTGAGATGCTTTCGGAATATCTTTTACAAGAGCTAAATTCAGGTAAGAATGTAACGCTTGTTGTCAGTGGTTATGCGAGCTCTTTGCATGATGCAGATTATAACTTAAGATTGTCTGCACGTAGAATAGCAAGTTTGAGCAATTATCTTAGAGAATACGAAAATGGGATTTTGTCACCCTTTTTGGAAGGAAATGCAAGCAATAAACTTATCATTAAGTCAAAGCCATATGGCAGCGATGAAGCAATTTCAAAACATGTCAGTGGAAATATAAATGACCAGCGCAATTCAGTTTATAGCATTGCAGCTTCTTTGGAAAGAAGAATTCAAATTGTTGAAGTTGAATAAAAACTACTTTAGGTATATTTATATAAGCGGAATTGCTGCTTTTAGCATAAGTATCACGAAATAATATTTATGCACAATTAAAAGTTTACTTTTGATTTTTTTTCTTTTTGAACTTATTATACTGATTAATAACAAAATATATTTCATTAAAAAATTGCTTATTAAAAAGATATTTTTTATACTTGCATTGTTTTTTAATATCTTATCTATTTCTACTAAGATTTGCTTGATCATAACAACAAAATCAATAAATTATGAAAAAATTATATAGTTTATTATGGATTTTACTCCTGTTTTTGAGTGTTTCCGTTCATGCACAAAAATATTATTTGGGTGTGGAGTCAGGATTTCATAAAGATGTTTATTCTCTCTCAAACAATGATGCGGGAGATGTGTATATCGGAATGGATATTTTGGCTATTACTGAAAATCTTTCTTTTAAGATACTCTTTGATAATAATATAGAAATCGGAACAGGTATTGGATACTATAATTATGGGATGATTATTGGAGTTAGGAATATTTTTGCTTTTCATACGGATTATGCTGTGTTTTACAGAGCATTGAGTATTCCTTTAAATATAGGATATCGTTTTAAAATATTGCCGGGATTTTATGCCGGATTTAATTCGGGTCTGGATTTTGATTTCTATTTTTACGACAGTATATACTATGATACTTTACCTGGAATGGCCCCCCTGGCCAACTATTTGAGTATTTATTTCCCTTCTCTGAAACATAATTTCAATGTGTTAATCAGCAACAAAATACAATTACAATATGTTACAAAGTTCAATATGGTGGTCGGGATTTTCGGTGCTTACCATGCAGGATTAAGAGATATCTGGGAATGCAATGACGCCACTTTTGTTGTTAATAATGGAGAAAAAATATATAATCCGACTATTACGACCAAAGGTTCCTATTGGAGTTTCGGAATAGAATTGGGATACTTTTTTAAATGAAGATTCCTTTATGACAATATTTATATCCGCTGAAGTGCTGCTTTGAAGATATTATTTACTACCGCTTCCACATAATCCATACTTTAGAATATTTTTTCACCTCATTCCCGTGTGGGATGATTGCGCTTTCAGGTTCGTATTTTCTGATATTAAGGAGAGAAGGGGAGACTCCTTCTCCTTTTTTCGGCAGATATTATGCTGATAATTAAGATTTTTTTTGACAGATAACTTCAGCAGCTTTTTCTGAGGCACCTCCGTTTCCTAATTTCTGGCGCAAGGTTTCGTAGTCCTTTTTCATGGTGTCGATAGTTTCTTTGTCATAAAGAATTGCACGGAGTTCTTTCGCGATTCTTTTTCTATTTACTTCTCCTTGAATCAGTTCACTGAAAATTTGCTTGTCAAGAATGAGATTTGCCAGAGATATATAATTGATACCTTTTACCAGTTGTTTTGCGATGAAATAGGAAATCCAGCTTCCTTTGTAGCATACTACCTGAGGGGTATTCAGAAGAGCGGTTTCCAGTGAAGCGGTTCCGGAGGCAACAACGGCAGCCGTGGCATTCATAAGTAATGGATAAGTATCTCCTTCGACAAGTTTTATATCTCTGTTTTTGAGTATGTTGCTATATAG
>JAEWNB010000096.1 GCA_023392945.1 Bacteroidota bacterium | reverse complement strand
CCAATTATTGGTAATTTTTGACAAATCTTATAAGAAAGAAAACTCTTTTCCAAACATCATGGGTTAATAGTACTTGAAAACAAGAAAAATACAATTTTAGTTCTGTTGGTTTTTGAGACAGCCTCTTAATAAAAATCAACAGCAATTATTTTTTATCATATTCGATGAAGGTATTATCAACATTTTCATCCTCATCTTCTACTGATATTGAAGTTGGAAAATCATATTTATTATACTGATAGGTGTAATTTAATTCATAGGTATCGGTTCCTTCATATCCGCCTGTATACACAGTAGTGCTTGTAACTTTAGTAATGTTATTTTTTGTATAACCTAAGAAATCTGCCAAACAGAAATTAATTCCGAAATATGGATTTTTCATATTATCATATTGCATAGTCTGAGTCATAGCAATATGAATATCGTAATAATCCTCTTCATACTGAACTTTTGTCAAATTATCTCCGGTATAAGTCACTAAATATTCAAGATATAAATCTAAGCCTTTAGCACTAATAATATCAAATAGTTTTCCAAATTGATCAGGATCTCCAAAACAACGTTTATAAAGCCTTGAGTTGGATAATTTATTTACATCAACGCTGTTATCAACGAAAATTTTTATACTTGAAATTTTCTTATCAACATGAGTAAACTCATATTTTTGATATACAGTACCATCATCAATATAACTCATTGTAGCAATTAAAGTTTTATCATACGTCATGGTTACAGATTCTCCGGTAGCAACTCCATTTTCATCATAAGCTTTAACTTCACTGATTGTACCATTTTTATTGTGAGTGATCATAAGATAGCTTCCGTCACTATAAGTAATTTTCGATAATTCTTTATTTTCATAAGTGTAAATATCATCTGCAGTTCCTGTCATTTCGTCATACCAAATATTGATAATTTTACATTTAGGATTGTAAATATCATCCGCCTGTTTAAAACAAGAGGAAAAAGTTGCTACAAAGAATATTGCAACTAAACTTAAAAGAAATGTTTTTTTCATAATAATTATTTTTAATTAGTAATTAAATTTCTTGCAAAGATATACTCTATTTTAAAAAAATCAATATCATTGATTATAAAATTAACTTTTTTTAGCAAGTAGTTTTGACACCCATCCTGCAGCAGATAAACCAATTGAAATATAAGGTGTTACATCTCTAAATGTTTTTTTAATTATAGAAAAAAGGTTTAGCGAATTTTTAATATCATTAATATCATTATTGATTTTAATTTCTTTTTTTTCTATTAAATAACTCAAGGATTCAATTTCACTATGAATATCTTTTAAACAAGACATTTTTTTATACTGACTATTACTTTTTATCATGATGATAAGAATTATTCATATTTTTAAAAAAGATAGAAGATAATTTTTTAATAATCGGATTGAGAAAAATTTTGGTTTTCAATCCGTAAAAAAGGGAAAAAAGGATCAGGAAGAAGCCTCCTAAAATCAAGAATCCAGGTATCATTGAGTCAAATATACTATTCATCCAATGAACAAAAGCCATCGAAAAATAGATAAAAGAAGCCAGAATTAGAATAGTTCCGATAAAAAGCACCACAATTAGCGAGATAATCTGAGAAATTTTTTCAATCAGCACTAATCGCAACATATCAAATTGAAGATGAACATATTCTTTAACATCCTTCAAAAGAGAGGAATATAGATCATCTTTTTTTTCATTTGTTTCCATAAGAAATATTTAAAACATTAAACAGATTGAGAATCAATATTATCGCTATTATTTTGAGGATTATCAATTTCCTCATCTATAAAATCGTTGTTTTTTAGTTTTTCCTTAATCCATTCACTAAGTTCTTCCAACTCCTTTTTAGTAAGTTCAGATCCGGATTTTAGTTTATCAGCAATTATTTTTCTAGTTTCGGCACCACTTCGTGGAGCAGTTAAAAGGGCAATTAATCCGCCCGCAACAGCCCCTCCTATAAATGCAATTAAATGTGAATTTTTCATGATATATTTTTTTTATTATCTTAATTTATAATAACATTTTATATGAAATAAAGTTTTAAGAATCGTGAATTTTATTAAATAAATTTGAGATTAATTGAACAAAATGATTTTTTCATTGTTTTGACACCGCGAATTGTAACAATTTGCTTAATTCAAATTTATTTTATAACCTTAAATATATTTAATTATGAAACTAAACATTAAACCATTAGCAGACAGAGTTTTAATTGAACCTGCTGAAGCTGAACAAAAAACTGCCGGTGGCATTATTATTCCTGATACTGCCAAAGAAAAACCACAAAAAGGAACTGTCGTTGCCGTTGGAAACGGAAAGAAAGATGAACCCATGACATTAAAAGTTGGAGATGTTGTTTTATATGGCAAATATTCCGGAACTGAAATTTCATATGAAGGGATCAACTATTTGATTATGAAAGAGAGTGACATATATGCTACACTTTAATATTTATACTAAGCAAATAATTTAAATAACAACATTAAAATAAACGAATATGGCAAAAGAGATTATGTATGATTGGGAAGCACGCGAAGGATTAAAAAAGGGCGTGGATGCATTAGCAAATGCAGTAAAAGTTACTTTAGGTCCCAAAGGAAGGAATGTAATCATTGATAAAAAATTCGGAGCACCCCAGATTACAAAAGATGGTGTAACCGTTGCTAAAGAAATTGAGTTAAGTGAACCTGTTGAAAATATGGGAGCTCAAATGGTTAAAGAAGTGGCATCAAAGACCAATGATCAGGCTGGAGATGGTACTACTACTGCTACAGTTTTGGCTCAATCAATTTTTAATACCGGATTAAAAAATGTTACAGCCGGAGCAAATCCGATGGATTTAAAACGTGGTATAGATTTGGCTGTAACTGCTGTTGTGGAAAATTTAAAAGCACAATCAAGTGAAATTGGAGATAATCCGGAAAAGATTAAGCAAGTTGCCTCTATATCTGCTAATAATGATTATTCAGTAGGAGAAATGATAGCAGAAGCTATGCAAAAGGTTAGCAAAGAAGGTGTTATTACTATTGAAGAAGCAAAAGGAACAGATACACATGTGAAAATTGTTGAAGGAATGCAATTTGACAGAGGATATATTTCTCCCTATTTCATCACGGATGCAGAAAAGATGGAAACTGTTTATGAAAATCCTTACATATTGATTTATGACAAGAAAATAAGCAATATGAAAGAGTTTTTACCAAGTTTGGAAAAAGTAGTTCAAACAGGTCGTCCTCTTTTAATAATTTCTGAAGACGTTGAAAGTGAAGCATTAGCTACATTAGTTGTAAACAGACTTCGTGCCGGTTTAAAAATTGTAGCTGTGAAAGCTCCGGGATTTGGAGATAGAAGAAAAGAGATGTTGGAAGATATTGCTATCCTTACAGGTGGTTATGTTATCTCTGAAGAAAAAGGATTTAAATTGGAAGATACTACACTTGAGATGCTTGGAACAGCAGAAAAAATCACCATTGACAAAGAAAACACCACGATTGTAAGTGGCAAAGGTGAAAAGGCTGCCATTGATGCCCGTATTGCACAAATCAAGGCACAAATTGAAAAAAGCACCTCTGAATATGATAAAGAAAAATTACAAGAACGATTGGCTAAATTAGCAGGTGGAGTTGCTGTTATATACGTTGGTGCTGCATCTGAAGTGGAAATGAAAGAAAAGAAAGACCGCTATGATGACGCATTGCATGCCACCAGAGCTGCAATAGAAGAAGGCATTATACCCGGAGGAGGTGTTGGATATATTCGTGCTATTAAAGCATTAAACAATATTAAATGCGTTAATGAAGACCAGAAAATTGGTGTTGAGATTGTAAAACGTGCACTTGAGGAACCTCTCCGTCAAATTGTTTCAAATGCCGGAAAAGAAGGTTCTGTAGTAGTTAATACTGTTAAGGAAGGAAAAGAGACATTTGGATACAACGCTCATACTGAAGTATTTGAAGATTTAATAAAAGCCGGTGTTATTGATCCTACCAAAGTTGCCCGTATTGCTCTTGAAAATGCTGCTTCAATAGCCGGAATGCTTTTGACAACAGAATGTGTTCTCGCAGAAATAAAGGAGGAAAATCCTCCAATGCCAATGGGTGGTGGAATGCCCGGAGGAATGCAAGGAATGTATTAATAATTCAAACGGAGCTTCGGCTCCGTTTTTTTTTATAATTTTGCAGCTTAAATTGTATTAAATGCAAACATTATAAAATCATGAAGCAAATCGTTGTTATCTCATTAATTATTGTTTCTTTTTTCGTTTCCTGTAAAAACAAACCTGATTATGCTGAAGAAATTAAAGGGAAATGGATGTGTAATGAAATTGAATACCTGATTCAACCGACAAATGAAACATTTGTATTAAATTTCCTATCTAACGGAACAGAGTCTCTATCTGAAGGGGTAACTCTTGCTAACAATCAAGGAAAATACTGGTATAAAAACTCTAATTTTACATATTCAGTTGTTGAAGATGAAATCCTTATTTCAGGTATCAATTTAGCAGGTGAAAATGTTGACATTTCTTTAGAAATAGAAAGTCTAACAGCCAATAAATTTGTATATTCGGAGAATTATGTAAAGGTTAATAATGTTGATATATCTACTGACAAAATATATATTTTGCGACGTTGTATTGAAGATTATAGTAATCAGATCATTGGAACTTGGCAAGGCAGAAAATACATATCTGAGGATTCTTCAACAAATTTCTATTTTATGATCAATTATAAAAATGATAAATCATTTGATTACTATTTAAAAGTAAATGATACCTGGGAATTACAGAACGTTACAGGCACCTATTTCTTAAATGGAAAGTTGCTGACTATGAATTTTTTAGACAATTCTATTACGGAAAATAATCATAGTTATGAATGTTGGCTTGTAGATGAAGTAACAACGGATAAGATTATTTTTTGGCAATATAACAGAATGCCGGGTAGCAATAACAATTTACAGGGCATTAAATATGAGTTAGAAAAAGTGACTCAATGATTTTCCAGTAAGCATTTTCAGATCTTTAATTTACTTTAGCGATTAAAGCGGAAAGCCCGACGGCTTAGCCGAAATGCCCAAATAAAAAATAATTTTGGATAATAATACAAAAAAGCCAATAAAGTAAAAATAGTATTTAAAATTGAAATTCTAAAAAAGTCAATTCCGGGACGAAAATGACTAATTCTTTGGTCTTCAGGCGGGTAATATACTGAAATAGGAACTGTTTTTACAGGAATAAAATTCCATGCACATCTCACCAGAATCTCAAGTTCACTTTCATAACGATTAGAAAAGAGATGAATTTTTTTTATTTTATTCAAAGGATATAATCTAAATCCGGACTGTGTATCGGGCAATTTTTGAGATGTTTGCAGTTGAAACCAAAAATTGGAGAATTTATTGGCAAAACTATTTTTTGAAGGCATATTTTCTTGTTCAAGAAATCGGCTACCAATAATTAAAGAATCAGGAAATTCTTTGACCATTGAGATAAAGGCCGGAATATCGGAAGCAAAATGTTGACCGTCAGAATCTATTGTCAACGCATATCGGAATCCCAATTCTATTGCTTTTTTAAAGCCTTTTTTAAGAGCATATCCCTTCCCATGATTTTTTTCATAGCTAATGACAAGAATTGATTTATTATCAGCAAGTAAACAAAGAGTATTGTCACTAGAACCATCATTAACCACAATAATATTCTTTGTATAAAAAAGGATATCTTCAATAACCTTCACAATTGTTCCCGCATTATTAAACGTAGGTATAATAACACATAAATCATTCAAAGAAAAGTCAGATTCAGAAGACATTATTCAACCTGTAAAATCATTTTAGCAAAAACAACCTCTTCATATTGGATAACAAGATCAACTTTAAATATGGGAGCTTTATTATCTAAAATATTAAAATGAAAAAAAACCTCTTTAAATTTTGATGGTTCCAGAAGGTTAATAAATTTGACATTAGCTGCCAAAGTCAGTTTCACTTCTCTATTCAGGTAAGTTTCAATTAATTCTTTTGCAATCTCAATCAGACAGGCCCCGGGAGTAATAGGTTTCCCGGGAAAGTGAACATTATAGATTGGGCATTCACTAATCAGAGAAATCTGAAAATTATATTGATTCTCATCGATTTTATTTTCTTCAACAATATGATAAAGATTATCTTTTAGCATAGAATATGATTTTTTTACATCCCTAACGTGATGAATTGCATTTTTCCAATTCTGTAAACTTAAGTCCTTATTTAAGTATAAAAATATCATCAGAAAAAGTGCTATTTCGTTTTATATTGTAAAGAGATAAAGTCGTAACATCTCCACTGCTCTCGTTCATAACAATTTTGCTCGCAATATAAGAATTTATATCAAGATATAGATATACAGAGGAAAATAATTTCTTGATATCACTATTAACGGGAGTCAGTTTAACAAAAATCTGTTTATTATTTGAGAAAAAATCAGATTTGAAGTTAGTATTATTCTGTAGCCCCTGTCCATTAATAAAACTAATAATTAACTCACTAATAGCCTTATAAATACGATTTGAATTTGTATTATAAGAGGAGACCCCTTGAGGATTTTGCAAATAAATTTTAGATTGGTTCAAAACAAAAACATAGGGATTAGGTGATTTATATTCCCATCTTAATTTTTGGGAATTTTTGTAATACATAACACCTGTAGAAACATCTAAATCTTTCAGGAAAGAAAGTTTTTTATTCTGGATAAAATCACATTTAATAGAAGAAGTAGTTTTAGAAGATTTTTTAATTTTTTCAATTAACGCCGATTCTTCACTATCTGTCAATGATTTAAAATCAGCACTTTGAGAATAAGAAGCAAGAGTTATAGTTCCAATCAAAAAGGAGACAAAAAAAATTTTCAATAAATAGGGGTAAAAACGAATCATCATAGTCAAGTTTAAATAAATAACGGGAAGAGAGAAAACTTATTTTACTACAAAGTAAACACCAATCATTATAATAGCGACCCCAATCCAGCGTGACAAAGGGATGGTTTCATGAAAAAACAGCTGAGCTGCAATCAGCCCAATTACGTAGCTAATACTCAGCAATGGGTAAGCAACACTAAATTCAAACCGTTTCAGGACAACCATCCAAACTATCATTCCGGAAAGTGCGCACAAACCGGAAGCAGCGAATTGCCAAGTAGTAAAAACATTTTTAAAATAGCTGATAGTCCAGGAAAAAGTGCCAAATAGTTGAACCGATATTTTCAAAAAAACCTGAGCTGCAACAAGCAAAACGCTTTGGAGCGAGATCAGAAGTATTAACAACCATGTCATTTCAGAAGGATTAAAGAATGGTTTTTATTTTTGTATTGATTATAAAGGAGAACAGTCTTGATTTTTTCTTTACGAACACTATTAAGTTTTTGAATATCAAGAACATTATTGTTTTTCAGACAAGTAGCAGCACTCCACAATCCGAATGCAGGCGCAGTAAAAAACTCTCCGCAAAGATTTTTATAATAAGCATGAAGTGAATTGGGAAACAGTTTATTTGAAAGGTTAAAATAAGTCGGATCCGTATTTACATCACCGCTCACGCCGGTCATAAGAAGATCGATATCACCGGGAGTCAGGTTGCTTTCTGCCAGAAAATCAGAAACGGATGACAATAGTTCATCTTCATTTTTGACTTTATAGAGCATCTTAACATCAGCTATTTCTGCATAATTCTTTTCATCGGCAATATCAGACAGCATAAAACAGACATTTCCTTCTCCTGCGAAACTACCGGGAGTATTGCTTTTATGAATTTCGAGGCTATTAGTAATTTGATTTTTCCAGAAGTCAATTTTTTTCAATTGAAGGAAATAATTTGGAGTCATTTCATCGTGACCTCCGACCAATGCGCTTCTAATAATCCCCGTTTTAAAAAGAATAAAAACATCCATCAGGGCCGATTCAAAAGAAATTCCACGATGGGAATAAGTATTATTATAGGAATGGCATTTAAGTTGAAGAGCAACTTGAGAGCTGATTGTATTGTGAGTAGATTGAATAAAATAGGTTGGTTGGAGGAATTGTTCCTTATTATCAATCATCGCTTTAAGAAACTTTTCAGTATCTTCAATGCAGCCAAGCCCTGTTCCTGAGACAATTGCATCCGGACAATCAATTCCCGATTCTTTAACACAAAACAAAGAAGAAGTTATAGCTCGTTTAATAATAGAACTCATTCTACGGAGAGCTATAGGAGATATATAATCTTTATAGTCAGGTTCCAGACAGTGAACATACGGATCACTATAAGAAATAGGTTCATCTATTCCCATTTTTCCTAATGTATTCTGGATAGAAATATTACCGGTACCACGAATAAAAACAGCCATAAATCAGTCAATTTTTGAATAAATAATAGAAGAGTTATTACCCCCAAATCCGAAAGAATTATTCAAAATATTATTCACTTTAACATTCTTAACTAAATTTTGAATTGGAGTAAAGTTTAGTTTTTCAATTTTATTTTTAAACATCAAATTTGGCGGCAAAAAATCATTTTGCATAGCCAGAATACTGATAACAGATTCCACAGATCCGGCAGCACTTGTAGTATGTCCTGTAAAAGATTTTGTAGAGCTTATAGGGGGCACCTGATTTCCAAATACATTCATAACAGCAGTACCTTCGGATTCATCGTTATTAAGGGTTCCGGTACCATGTGCACTAATATAATCAATATCAGTTAATTTAAGGCCGCTCATATTTATAGCTTTTTGCATAGACAAAGTAGCTCCTTTGCCATCGGGAGAAGAAGCAGTTTGATGAAAAGCATCACAAGAGTTCCCCCACCCTGCTATTTTGCAAATAGGTTTAGAATGGCGTAGTTTAATAGATTTTTCATTTTCAAGTACAAGATAAGCAGCCCCTTCTCCAAGATTAAGTCCGGCACGTGATGCATCAAAAGGTCTGCATTGATGAGGGTCAAGAATCATCAGTGTATTAAATCCGTTAAGATGGAATAAACTCAAGCACTCCGTTCCACCGGCAATAACACAATCCAAGATTCCCGCTTTAATAAGATTAGAAGCCAAAATAATAGTATTTACAGCAGAAGAGCAAGCAGTTGAAGTGGTAGAAACAAAATCAAAATCATCGAGATAGTCAGCGATTTTTTCGGTACAAGCACCACAATCATGGGCATCAATAAAACCGTTATAATTATTAGATTCTGGATTTATAAAATCAGCATAATATTTTTCACTTTTTTCCATTCCTCCAACAGTAGTTCCGTTGATAAAGCCGATTCTAAGATTAAGTTTTTTACAATTACTAAATTCCGCATTATCATAAGCTTCTTTAGCAGCCAAGATCCCCAACAGGGATGTTCGTGTAATAATCTCATCCTCAGAGATATTCAAAATAGTTCTGATCTCTTCATCTGAAAGTTGGACTTCAGAACAAGGGATATCATTATGGAAAGTATTCAAATATTTTAACTTCCCTACCCCGGAATAGAGAGACAGGAGAGAGTCAAGGGTTTTATCGATGCCAACGCCCACTCCGGAAACAATTCCCAGAGAGGTAACAAAAATAGAATCTGACATTAATTATTTTTTATTTGCCATTATATACTCTGCCATAGAACGAACTGTAGTAAAAATTTCACGTCCTTGATTAGGATTTTCAAGTTTAATACCATAATTTTTCTCTAATAAAACGATTAATTCCAAAGCATCAATCGAATCAAGTCCAAGTCCATCACCGAATAAAGGTGCATCAGCATCAATATCTTCAGGTTTCACACCTTCGAGATTCAACACTTCAATAATTTCCTTTTTTAGATTTAAAATTAATTCCTCCATATAATCATTTTTTTTATTTAAGTGTGCAAAATTACTAAATTTTCAGAGTTTTACTATATAAAGTTTAATATTTTTTTAATGTTTTCATTATCAAACTGATTTTCACGATAATAATTTTCAACAAACATCAAACAAGCCAAAAGGTCATTTTCCTCAAAATTGACATATCCGGTGATATAATTATTCATCATTTTTTCATTATTAACAGCCGTGACAAAATCAATTAATTGCTCTATATCAAAGCCGTCCGATATCAAAGCACAATTTTCTCCGAATATTTTGTGTCTGATGCATAATTCTCCAATCATAACATTTGGCAAAGTATAGACAAATAGAGAGGGGCTTGGAATTTCATTCATAGAGTCCTGAAATTTAAGATCCACATTCAGAGAAGAAGATGAATTAGCTATAATGACACCTGTTTTAGTATTATCATTTTCCTTTAATAATGTATTCTTTTTCAAAAGAATTTCTGCAGAAAGGAATGCAAGTTTTGCCAGATTATCCATTTTAAAGAATTTAGGATAATCAATATTCAGAGATCTATAAGCATCAATCATAAAAGATGTGGCATCACCATCATTTCCAGAAAATATTTTTTCTCCGTTTAAAATAATCGTATTATTTTTTATTAAACAGAAACTTGAAATATACATTTTAGTCATTCTTATTTTTTGTTGATAAAAGTAGTGAAGCGTTACATCCGCCAAAACCTGATGCAGTTTTAAGACATGAATTCTCTGAAAGTTTCAGGTTAGCAACTGGAACATTAACAGGTACAGGGGTTCCTGACTCTTTATAACCATAGGAAGCGGGAAGCATTTGCTTTTGAAGAGCATTGGCTGAAAGTACAGTTTCAATAACACCGGCAGCCCCCATTGTATGTCCATAATAACCTTTAAAACTCAGAAGAGGAAGTTTGCTTAATCCGGCACGATTAATTGCAATTGATTCCATATCATCATTATATACAGTTGCAGTTCCATGAGCATTAACAAATGCAATAGATTCATAGGGAAAGTTTACAATAGTTCTAGAAATTGCCTGAAAAAGACCTTCTCCGGTGCGTGAAGGCCCTGAAATATGATTAGCATCGTCAGAAATTGCTCCATTCATAATAAACACAGAATTATCTGTCACAAACGCATCATCATTTGAAAGTATAATAGTTGCTGCACCTTCTCCGAGATTAAGTCCGCAATGATCCTTATCATAAGGTCTACATGGAAGTGGAGAAAGGGCTTTTAAACTTCCAAAACCGGCAAAAATAAACCGGGAGACTTCATCAGCTCCGCAAACAACTATATTTTTATATTTTTCATCGGTTAAAAGTCTTTTAGCCATGATTAACGCAGAAACACCTGATATGCAGGCGCTTGAAATAACAATAGGAATATTTTTATTCCCAAAAAATTCAGAAATCAGTTTGGCTGATTTCCATAAATGAACTCTATCAAAAGTAAATTGATGGTTTACAGTCGGGTCAATAAGGGCAATATTACCTTTGGTTGTAGATAAAATAAAAAGTGTATCAGGAGAACTCAGGTCAATATTTATTTTTTTTGAAGCAAAAAATATGGAAAGAATTGCAATTTTTTCAAATCTTGTATATTCCTGACAAGTATTTAGTGTCTGCCACATACTATCAATCTGGCTATCATCAATAAGAGAAGCGTAAAACGGGCTGTTTTGAAAAGAAGGTTTAACATGTTCAACAACACCTGATTTCCCTGAGAGGATAGCATTAAAATTTTCTTCCGTAGAACTCCCTAAAGGACTGATTATATTATCTGACAGAAAATGTATTTTTTTCATAATAAGTTGCTTAATGATTATTGGAGAAAGCATCATCAGCGGTCATTTCACCGCGAAGAGGCAGCTGCATCCAATGTTTAACTTCATCATTGTTCAAACCACTCCCAAGGAGGTACATAAGTTTTGAAACTGCAGCTTCTGTAGTGATATCATGTCCACTAATAACACCAATATTTCCCAACTTCAAACTAGATCCGTATTTTCCTATTTCTACTGATCCACCACCTTTACATTGAGTAACATTGATAATGATAATACCTTTATCAATTCCTTCTTTCAGCAAAGAGAGAAAATCATCATTCGAGGGCGCATTTCCGGCTCCATAGGTTTCCATAATCACGGCTCTCAAATCAGGGGTGTTCAAAACGGCAGAAACAGCTTTAAGAGTTATACCCGGATACAGTTTAAGAACGGCAATATTATCATCAAGTGTTGTATGTAAAATCAGGTCGTTTTCGGGAATTTTTCGTATATAAGCATCATTAAAGCGAATTTTAACTCCTACTTCAGCTAAAACAGGATAGTTAGAAGAAATAAAAGCATGAAATTGTTCTGCATTATCTTTATATGCCCGATTTCCTCTATAGAGGAAATTCTCGAAATAGATACAAACTTCAGGAACTCGAGGTTTTCCATCCTTGTATGATGCAGCAATTTCAATAGAATTTAAAATATTTTCACGACCATCAGTACGCATAACTCCAAGAGGAAGTTGAGACCCCGTCAAAATAACCGGTTTGGCAAGATTTTCAAGCAGATAGCAAAGTGCTGATGCTGTATAAGCCATCGTGTCTGTTCCATGTAAAATAACGAATCCATCATACTGAGAATAGTGATTATAAATTACTTTAGCCAAACTTACCCAAAAATCAGGATTTGTATCAGACGAATCAATTACGGTGTCCATTTGCACAAAAGAGACTTCAGCATCGACAAGTCGAAGCATAGGCAAATGTTCATATATATTCTCAAATTGAAATGGTTCAAGAGCTCCGGTATCCCGGTTTTGAATCATCCCAATAGTACCTCCGGTATAAATAAGTAAAATATTATGTTTCATAAATATTTCTCTTTCCATTTTAAATAGAACTCAGGTGATTTCAACATCAGATTATACTCTTTATCAAGAAAAACCTGTGTGCTATTTGCTTTTGAAACAATCGTATTATTAATATCATAAATTACATAAGCAAATTTAATTTTGGCAGCGTCGCAAGGTATATAACGGGTTTCAATAAAAATAGTTTGAGGATAATTCAATGGTCTTTTATATTGCAAATCAAGTTCAACAAGGGGAACATAAAAACCATGCGCATACATTTCCATATACCCAAGATGAAATAATTTCCCAAAGGCTTCGCGTCCATCTTCCAGGTATTTGAGGTAAGCACCATGCCAAACGATTCCCATACTATCAACCTCACTAAATCTCACTTCAATTTCTTTTCTAGCAACTAACTCTTTCATATACAAAAATAATAAAACATTTCATTAATCAGGCACAGCTACTTTCATTTCGCAGAAAGCGATTTCCTCTTGATGGCAAAATACTTTAGCCTCAAAAAGGGTAATATTAAAAACTTTATTAGTAATAACCAATTCAGCAGAAATAGTATCTCCCACTTTAGGCAATTTTGCAACAGTTAGTTTTTTAATAGAACCTATAACTCCAATTTTCACTTCATCCCCACCAAAATATCCAATATGAGCTGCCATACTTTGTGCCACAAATTCAACAATTCCAGCTTCTGACAAAGAATCTCTTTCGAGAAGTGGATTATCAATTTTGACAAGTAATTCACTATAAAATTGGTTTGGATTTTCTAAACCAGACAATTTATCCACAAAAACGAATGGTGGACGTTGAGGGATTAAATCCAAGATATTATTGGCAAAAGACATAATAATATCTATTTTTTCAATTTACAATTCAAAATACTATGGCCCAACCCAAGTCCGTCAGTGTATGACTCTATTTCAAGTCCTGCACAATTTACCATCCTTTCCAAATCTCCGGAATAGAACATCTTACTATTTCCGTTAGCCATTACAGTAAAATAAAGGCTAATTTGTGCAAGGCAATATGAAGCGGTTTCAAAATGCTGACGATCCCATAGTGTTTCCATTATAAAGAGTCTGGATTTTTCATTCATTGAATCTGCTGCCCTTGATAAAATGCTAATTACCTGTTCTTCAGAAAAACAGTCAAGAAATTGACTCATCCAAATAGCATCAAAACCTTTTGGAAAAGGAATAGAATTATCTAAAAGATTTC
The DNA here is from genome assembly GCA_023392945.1 of Bacteroidota bacterium. Lineage (GTDB taxonomy): Bacteria > Bacteroidota > Bacteroidia > Bacteroidales > WCHB1-69 > JAGVVH01. The sequence goes on along the minus strand of JAEWNB010000096.1, from coordinate 17,167 downwards.
CGGCATAACCATGAATCCGATCAGCACCCGGCTTACCGGCAGTATGCTTTTTCATTAATTCAAGTTGTTGGGGAAGATCCATAATAGTTACTTCGGCATCGGGAGAATATTCCACACATTTCATAGCCCAACGACCGGTATTTCCGCCAACATCCAGCAACGTCTTAATATTTTCTCCAAAAACTATTTTAAGGGCTTGAGAGAAAGAGTTATCAGAATAGAAATGGTCAAAGGCAAACCAACTCTTTGATGCTTGATCCGGCAATTTTGAAAGTCCCTCGTAAATTGTAGGCCAATCTCCAAAAACCTTAAGTCCTTCCGGCTTCCCATTTATCAAGGCTGCTTCCAAATCAAAAAAACCGAGATAGTTAACATCATGATTGAAATCGATGTTAACTCTTGCCATTTTATCATTTAGTAAGAAGAATCCGGCTTTTGCAATGGTAAATTTCCCATTAGAAAGCAATATTGTCCCAATTGTCAGAGATGCTTCCAACATAACCTGAGCAGCATAATGAGACAAGTTGCATTTAACGGCAATTTCATCAATAGTTAAACCCTCTTTATGATCAATTAGAGTTTGAAAAACTCCGAATTTAATCATAAGACGGGAAACTTGAAAGACGATAGGTCCAAACGCTATCTCCTGCGCAAAACGTTGTGCCTGCACTGCTGACATTCGTTCCTTTGAATACATTTCTTTTTGTGGTGATGATAGTTTCATTTTTTTACATTATTAATTATTCCAAAAATCATAGTAGTTGAACCATTGTTCAGGATATTTTTTTACAATAGTTTCCAGCTGATTAACATATAGAAAAGCAAGTCTTTCAGACTTACTTTTCATGCTCTCATTTGGAATACCATCATTAATAATAGGTTTTAAAAATATATGATAATGAGACGCTGAAAGCTTAATTACAAAAACTGACAAAATATCCACCTCCTTCAAAGCAGAAAGTCTAAAAGCTCCTAATGGAAAAGATGTTTTCTTTCCCAAAAATTCACATTTCAGAAATTTATTACTGCCAATGAGTCGATCGCAAGGCATACTAATAATTTCTCCCTTGTCAAGTGCTTCATTAATAATAAAAAGATGTGATAGATCGTCTGTTACCGGAATGCTTTTTACATTATTTTTTTCAAGTTGTTTTTCTCTATAACTTTGAAATACAGGGGCTTCCCCACCATAAATCAAGGAATTTATTTTTTTCACATCCTGATGGAGCAAATATCCGCATATTTCGAAATTTCCAACATGAGAACTGGCCATAATGAACCCTTTTTCACTATAAATATAGTCCTCGAAAAACTCTTGACCGGTAATTGTAACATAAAATTTGCTCTTTCCGTTTGCAAGCACAGAAAATCTGTCAACAATAATTTGGGAAAAAGTGAAATAGTTTTTACAAGTTTTGATAAAAGAAGTGAATTTTCCGCAACCGATTCTTTGATTAAAAAAACGATAGATTGCCAAATAGCTTTCACGACCGAACAACATGTAGAAAGGGATAGCAAAAGCAGCAAAAAAATATCCAACTCTCACGTTGAGAAATTTAAATAAGAAAATTAGGCTTTTCTGTCCAAAATGCCCTCCTCCTGTTTTCCCTTTCCAAGGTCTATCCGTATCATTCATTTAGCGATCAACAATTTTTGATTCAATATAATCATAAAACTGTGATAAAGTATTAACACCTGACATCTCTTCAGCATTCATTTTGAAGCCAAAGTTTTTTTCAACAATAACAACAATATCAACAAAATCAAGACTGTCAATACCTAAATCATTTTTAAGATGAGCATCATTGTTTATTTTGGGTTCATCAATTTCAATTTCATTGATGAGAAAATCATTTACAATAGAAATAATTTGATCTTTTTTCATAAAGCAATTATATATTTTCAAATTTAACTCTTATATTTCTTAAGGATTAGCGTACTGTTAGTTCCTCCAAATCCGAAAGAATTTGAGAGAACCATATCAATATTCATTTCGATCGTTGTTGGAGTAATATTCAATAGCGCAGAAGATTCATCAGGCGTATCAAAATTAATATTAGGTGCAACAAAAGAATTTTGCATCATAAGCAATGAATATATTATCTCGCTTGCTCCGGCCATCCAACATTCATGTCCGGTCATTGATTTGGTTGAGCTAATAACGGGTTTATACGATCCAAAAAGTTTAGTTAAAGCCAATGCTTCCGAAGCATCACCTTGTAATGTTGAAGTAGCATGAGCATTGACGTAGTCAATATCGCGAACAGAAACACCGGCATCTTTCAAAGCACGTTCCATAGCAATCATAGCTCCGATTTCGCTAGGTTGAGAAATATTGATACCATTCGATGAAAAACCATATCCTACAAGTTCTGCTAATATTGGAACGCCACGTTTAACAGCATGTTCATACTCTTCGAGCACAAGTGAAGCAGCTCCACCGCTTGGAACAAGTCCGTCTCTACTTGCATCGAAGGGACGAGAAGCTTTAGTAGGTTCATCCGTACGTGTAGAAAATGCCCCCAATGCGTCAAAACTTGCCATAGAATATAAGTTAGTTTCTTGTGCTCCACCACAAATCACCATATCCTGAAGTCCCTGACGAATAAAAAGCATCCCCAAACCAATTGAATGGGATCCACTCGCACAGGCAGCACTAATAGACATATTAACTCCTTTCAAATGAAAAATAGTTGAAAGATTCATTGAAACATTAGAGTTCATTGATTTAAAGATAGCTGAAGAACCCATTAATTGAGTATCTTTTTTATCTTTAACTATTTCGTGGGCCTCAATAACTGATTTAGCAGAAGAGTCATTACCATAGAAAACACCTATTTCATTATTCTGAAGATAATTATCATCAATCATAGCATTTTTTAAGGCTTCAGTAGTTGCCATATAGGCATACTCTCCTTCTTCAGCAAGACAAACTCTTAAACGTCTGTCTAAAAGACCTTTTAGTTGAGGAGGTTGCAAAATACCGGTTAAAGGAGAACGATATCCGTAGTTAATACGTGCTTCATCAATACCAATTCCTGATTTACCTTCAAATAATGATTTTTTTACTTCTTCAATACTATTCCCGATACAAGAATAAATACCTATGCCAGTAATAACAACTCTTCTCATAATTTTAATTACACTACAATTTTACGTATAAAGACCTCCATTAACAGAAATAACTGTTCCGGTGATATAACTTGCTTTTTTTGAAGCAAGATAAGCGACAATAGAAGATACTTCTTCAGGTTTTCCAAATCTATTCATAGGAATCATAGCCTTCAGACTATTTTCATCCAGATCATTTGTCATATCTGTTGATATAAATCCCGGAGCTACAGCATTGACAGTCACATTTTTACGAGCTATTTCCTGAGCCAATGCTTTAGTTGCGCCAATGATTCCGGCTTTAGCAGCCGAATAATTTGTCTGACCCGGTAATCCTTTTATTCCTGAAAGAGAAACCACATTAACAATTCTTCCATAGCGATTTGTCAGCAAGCCTTTGAGTAATCTCCGGGTAACATAAAAAAAACCGTTCAAATGTGTATCAATGATAGAATGCCAATCATTGTTTTCCATGAAAACCATTAAATTATCTCGTCTAATGCCTGCATTATTAATTACAACCTCAATCATATCATTTGGATGCTCTTCTTCCCATTTTGAAAATTGGTTATTAACTGCTTCCTCGTTGGAAACGTCAAAAGGAAGGAGTTCCGCTTTTACACCTTCAGCTTCAACCAGCAATTGTGTTTCAATAGCTTTTTCCTTATTATTCAAATAGTTAATAATAATAGGATACCCCATTTTGGCAAGTTCAATACATATTGCTCTTCCAATACCCCTTGATCCTCCTGAAACGAATGCATATTTCATAATATCACTTACTTTTTTAAATAATCAGTAATTTTCCGTATATCAATATATAGTGGGTAATCTTCTGAAAAAGCCGGGAAAATAGAACGAATTTCATCATAGACTTTTTTTGTTGCAGGAGATAATTCATTACTTATTTTCAAACAATCGATAGCTTGAACTAAAATCATAAAGTGAATAGCCATCACCTGAAAAGCATTCTCCACAACTGTACGAGTCATCAAAGCTGCATTAGTTCCCATGCTGACTACATCCTGATTATCATTATTACAAGGGATACTGTGAACACTCATAGGATTGGATAAAGTCTGGGATTCAGCAGTTGTTGAAGTAGCTGTAAAATGAGCAGCCTGCATTCCGTAATTAACACCAAGTTCCCCTAAATTAACAAATGGGGGCAAAATATTATTAATTCTATCATGACACAAATAGTTGCTTTGTCTTTCCATCAGCATTGTCAATTTTGTCATCACGATTTTAATCTTATCCATTTCAATTGCAATATAATCCCCGTGAAAATTACCACCATGGAATACATTTTTGTTTTTTGCATCAATAATCGGATTATCACTGACAGAATTAACTTCATCAAATAAAACACTCTCTGCAAAGTCAATTGCATCTAATACAGGTCCAATAACTTGAGGAACACAACGCAAAGAATAATATTCCTGTACTTTAATTCTTAGATATTTATCTTCAACCTTTTTTTCATAAAAATATTTAGATCTATCGTGAAAGCGTTTACTTCCTTTGGCGACTTCTCTCATTAGCTCCGCAACTCTTTGTTGTCCTTTATGATGTTTCACCTGATTTAATTCATTGGAAAAGTGGTCAGAGAAAGAACCTGATATTTCATTAATAATAACTGATGCAATAATAGCCCAGTTAATCAATTTCTTTGCATTAAAGAGATTTACAATTCCAATGGCAGTCATGCAAGATGTCCCATTTGCAAGAGCAAGGGCCTCTCTAATATGCATCTTAATTGGAGTAAGTCCGGTGAGTTTAAATGCCTCTATCGCCGGCATAATCCTTCCTTGGTAACAGACTTCGCCTTCCCCAATCAAATTAAGTGTAAAGTGATCAAGTTGAACCAAATCTCCACTGGCACCGACACTACCATGTTCGAAAATTTGGGGCGTAATTTTATGATTAATAAACTGAGCAATCAATTGGGGAACTTCAGGGTGTACTCCCGAATATCCCCTTAATATGGTCATTAAACGTGCAATCATTAATGAACGTGCATAAAGTGGAGACAGTATATTTCCTGTGCCGGTTGCATGACTGCGAATAAAATTATACTGAAGCTGTATCCTTTTCTCCTGATCAACTCTATATTGAGCCATTGGTCCAAATCCGGTTGTAATTCCATATATTAACTTGTTCTCACAAAATGACTCAAGAAAATTATAACTCTCTTCTACCCTTTTCATAGCAGCAGAACTTATTTCAATTTTTTCAGAATCAAAGAGAATCTTTTGAAAATCACCCAAGGAAATGTTATCTAATAAAATGCTCATAATCAAGTAATTGAATAAAAAAATGTTTTTTTTTCTTAGCTTGCAAAAGTAAGAAAATTATATTACATATTTCGTTCTTTTCATTTGATAATTAATTTTTATCTCACAAAATAGTGAAAACAGTATTTTTTTAACATTTATAAAACCTGTATTTTCACCAACTTACATTTTCTGTTTAATATAACCACTTTCAATTCCAAAAAAATGATTATTTTTGCGAATTAAAAAGAGCTATCGCACGTAGGATACAATAACAGTAGGGATTAATGATTATACGGAATATCTTTTCAACTATTTATTTATATTTATCAAAACATAAAGTATTATTTTTCAGTATTTTAATTGCGATATTTGCTGGAATATTATTTCTTGTATCTCAAATCCGGCTTGAAGAAGATATTATAAGAATTTTACCCAAAACAAATAAAGCTGAACATGCCAATTATGTTTTTCAGAATCTTAATTCTTCCGATAAAATCATTGTTAAGATAGAATCTGCAAATTCATCTGAATTTGATAATACTGATGAATTAATTCACCGAGCTGAGTTATTATCTGATAGTTTACAACCATTAGTAAATCAAAATCTTATAAAAGAGGTATTTTACAAGATTGATCCTTCACAAATGATGGAGGTTATGAACTTCCTTTTTGACAATATTCCCTATTTTATGGAAGAAGAGGACTATCAAAGATTGGATACTCTTTTAAGCAGAGAGGCAATTTCTCATACATTGTCGGAAAATAAAAAGATGCTGACATCTCCGATGGGGATGATTTACCGCGATGCATTGCTAAAAGATCCCCTTCATTTATCAAATTCCATTTTAAAACAAATAAATGGATTCCGCCTTGAAAATCAGTATAAAACTTATGACGGGTATATCTTTGATAAAGATATGAAGTGTCTTTTAATGTTTATCACCCCTACAAATCCATCTACTGAGACATCTCTAAATAAGGAATTGATAAAAAAACTTGATAAAATCATTCTAAAAGTATCTGATTCATCGCTAAAGATGAACCCTGATGATCATCATTCAGAAGTTAACATTTCATACTTTGGATCTGTTGCAGTGGCTGTTTCAAATGCTCAACAAATAAAAAAAGATAGCTTTTTATCTATTGCAATTGCTCTAATATTAATTATTCTTATCCTATTTTTCTACTTTAAAGATTATCGCCTCATTTTGTTATTGTTATTACCGGTTGTTTTTGGTGGGTTGTTTGCATTAGCTGCACTTTTTTTGATTAAAGGGGCTATTTCAGCAATTGCCTTAGGAACAGGGTCCATAATACTTGGAATTGCAATTAATTATTCCCTGCATTTCCTAATTCATTACAAAGAAGAGCTTTCTGTTGAAAAAACACTTAAGGAGATTGCTTTCCCATTACTTGTTGGAAGTATTACAACCATTACTGCCTTTGGCACACTATTGTTCTTAAATTCAGAATTGCTTGAAGATTTTGGACTCTTCGCAGCATTCACTCTGATTGGGACTCTGATTTTTACCTTAATCTTTCTGCCTCAGTTAATTCCTCATAACAGCAATCCTATTTCTAATATTAGAAATAATTCAATATGGAGCAAAATTGCCAATTATTCGTTTGAAAACAATTTTTATGTCATCGCAATTATTTTTGTTCTCTCTATAATCTTTTCATTTTTCTCAAATAAAGTAAAGTTTGAAGATGACTTCAGTAAAATAAATTACATGACAAAAGAGCAAAGGTCTGCTTTAAAGGAATTAAGTGGGGCGACCAACTTGTCTCAGAAACTTACTTATTTTGCCAATACAGCACCCGATTTAGATCAGGCAATTGATTTATTTGAGGATTCTAAATCGGAATTAGATAGTTTACAAAGTAGTGGAATTATTAAAAGTTATTCCGGAATCGGGCATCTGCTACCGTCCATCAATATGCAAAAAAATAAAATCGAAAGATGGAATCAATTTTGGGAAAACAGAAAAAAATCCACACAGGAAATTATTCTTGAAGAAGGGGAAAAATTAGGTTTTACTGATAACTCCTTTTCTTCTTTTACAGAGTTGTTGGATAAAGATTTTAAAGTTGAACCAAAGACTTATTTTTCTACTCTAACCAATTCATTTTTAAAAGAATACATTATTGATAAAGAAGGAAAAGCTGCTGTCGTTACGATGATTTATTCTTCTCCTGAAAACAGCAACCTTATTAGTGAAAAACTTGAGAATACTAATTCCGGCTTTTGTTTTGACACAACTACCCTTACTAAAACATTGCTTAGTGACTTAACTGCAAATTTCAATTACATGTTATGGATTTGCGGATTTATTGTATTGCTTTTTCTTATCATATCTTTTGGGAGAATAGAAATTTCACTTATTTCATTTTTTCCCATGTGTATTGCTTTTATATGGATTTTGGGGATTATGGGTATTTTTGACATACACTTCAATATTATCAATATCATTCTTGCTACTTTTATTTTTGGGATAGGCGATGACTACAGCATTTTTATAATGGAAGGACTGATATTTGAGTATACCTATAGAAAAAAAATGTTGAAAACATATAAAACTGCCGTTATTTTATCTGCAATTACCTTGTTTATTGGGATCGGATCCTTAATTTTTGCAAAACATCCTGCCATGTTTTCATTGGCACAAGTTACCATAATTGGAATGATATCAGTTGTTGTTATTGCCTATACTGTTGCTCCTTTTATTTTTAAACTGGTCACTCAAAAGAAAGGTAAATTTAGATTAATGCCCATTACTTTTGTGAATTTCACAAAATCTTTTATATCATTTTCTGTTTTCTTTATTGGTAGTATTATAATTACTTTATTGGGAATTTGTATTATGCCTTTTGGATTTAAATCTAAAAAAAACAAACAAATATTTCATCAATGCATATTTTTCATCTTTAAATTTTTATCTAAAATAATTCCTCAGGTATCATGTAACATAATCAATGACAAAGATGAAAAATTCGAAAAACCATCCATCATTATTAGCAATCATCAATCTCATCTTGACTTACTATATCTTTTGATGCTATCACCTAAGATTTTGGCACTGACAAACGAAAGAGTATGGAAATCTCCTTTTTATGGCTGGATATTGCGTTTTGCAGATTATATTCCTATTTCAAATGGAATAGAAGACAACGTTGACAAAATTTCTAAATTTATCAATGATGGTTATTCTGTCCTGATTTTTCCGGAAGGAACAAGATCTGAAAATTGTTCTATTTTGCGATTCCACCAAGGAGCATTTTATCTCGCTGAACAACTCAAATTAGATATCTTACCAATTCTCGTTCATGGAATAGGCCATACACTTCCGAAAACAGAATTTATGCTCAGAAAAGGAAGCGTTACTATAAAAATTATGGATCGTATCAGACCTAATAATGTTGAATTAAGACAGTTTGATACAGTATATAAAATTTCTAATGCTGTCAGAAATTATTATAAAATTGAATATCAAAAACTTGTAGATAAATTAGAGACTCCCGAATATTTCCAAGATTTAGTGCTGCATAATTATGTTTATAAAGGAGTTGAAATTGAACTAAAAGCCAGAAAAAATCTGAAAAAAATAAAAAAATTAGAAGCCTTACTTTATTCTTTACCTGAAAAAAGTAAAATATTACTCCGTAATTGTGGCCAAGGTGAATTTTCCTTACTTGCAGCACTGTCACGGAAAAATATAAATTTTTATGCTTCTGACGACTCTGCTGACAATATTGAAATCGCTAAAAACTGTATTTCTATTCCCTCAAATCTTCATTATATTGAAAATGATACATATATAGATGATTATGCTTTGACTATTGACTTAAAATCATTGATGATTTAAAAAGAATTACTACTATTCATGAATAAATACGATATAATAATTATTGGAAGCGGTCTTGGAGGATTAGAATGTGGATACATACTATCGAAGAATGGTTATAAAGTTGCTATTCTTGAAAAAAACGCAAAACTTGGAGGATGTCTTCAGACATTTGAAAGGGACGGTGTAAAATTTGACACAGGAATGCACTATATCGGTAGCATGAATAAAGGAGAAATCATGAATCGTTTTTTTCAATATTTTAATTTAACTAAAGATGTAAAAATAAGTAGATTAAATATTGATGGTCACGACATTATAAGATTCAACGGAGAAGAATATCCATTAGCATCCGGGTATGACAATTTTATCGATAAACTATCGGGGAAGTTTCCGAAAAACAGAAGTGAAATTACTGATTATATTACTAAAATAAGAGCCATTGCCAATGATTCTCCTTTGTACAATCTTCAAAAACTAAATAATTCTTTTTTTATTGAAAACAAAGCAATAAAGACAAATATTAATGATTTTTTGGCTTCAATTATTTCAAACGACACTTTAAGAAATGTTTTAGCCGGCAACTTACCTTTATATGCCGGAGTAAAAGATCAAACCCCAAACTATTATTACGCCATGATAAATAATCTATACATTCAGAGTGCTTATAGAATAATCGGGGGAAGCGATATTATTGCAGAATCTCTTGCCAATTCAATTCATTCATTTGGTGGGGAAATTTTCACTAAAAGCGAAGTTGTTAAAATAATTTGTGATGAAAATAAAGCCAAAGGAGTACTTTTGGCTGACGGCACTATTATTGAAGGAAATTATATAATTTCCAATATACATCCTCAAGTTACTTTGCAAAAACTTGATTCCAATCTAATAAGAAAATCATATAGAACCCGTATTAATGAGATAAAAAATACCATTTCAAATTTTACAGTTTATATTAAGTTTAAAGAGAATACGACTCCCTATTTAAACTATAATTATTATTTTTACGATAGTAATACTGTCTGGGATTCATTCAGTTATGAAATTAATAAATGGCCAAATTCTTACCTCTTCATGCATCAATGTAACAAAGAGGGGCAAAAATTTTCAAAAAGTGCAAAGCTTATTGGATTTATGAAATTTGATGAAGTAAAAAAATGGGAAAATAGTTCTGTTGGGAAGCGAGGTAGTGATTACCTTGAATTCAAAGAAGAAAAAGCTAAACTTTTGCTTGATAAGCTTGAAATATCATTCCCGGGAATTAAGAATTCTATTGAACACTATTACACTTCATCCCCTTTAACTTATAGAGATTATACTGCTACTAGTGAGGGATCTATGTATGGGATAGAGCATAACATTAATTATCCTATGCAGACATTAATTTCGCAGCGTACTAAGATTCCCAATTTTTTTCTTACTGGACAGAATATCAATTCTCATGGTATTTTTGGGGTTACCATTGGGGCAATTATTACTTGTGCTGAGTTTTTAGGAATAAACTTTATTATTAATGATATAGAAAAATCAAACAATTAAAAATAGTATCTTATGAAATTTAAATTAATTTATCCAAAATGGAATAAACTTCCCGGACAAACTACATTTACTTTGCCCCCACACGGGCCTATCGTTTTTGCAGCGACTCTACCCTCTTATGTCGATGTTTCTTTTACTGATGAAAATGTTGAAGATATTAACTTTGACGAAGAATGTGATTTTGTGGGAGTATCTATGATGCTGAGCACACAGGTAAAACGAGGATGGGCTATTGCCGACGAATTTCGTAGAAGAGGCAAAAAAGTTATTTTCGGAGGTATTTCAACAATGTTACATGCTGAAGAAACAATGGAGCATGCAGATGCCGTCTTTCTTGGGGAAGCTGAAGGAAGAATGGAAGAGATATTAAATGACTGGCGTGAAGGCAAATTGAAAAAAATATACAATTTTATGGGGAAACACCCCGACATTTCATTGGTAGGCCCAGCCAGACGCGACTTATACAAATATAATTTATATAATCATAAAGGGGTTCAGATGGTTGACTTGTTTCATGCATCCAGAGGATGCCGTTTCAGTTGCTATCCCTGCGCGGTTTCATATCTGGGAGGACGCTCATTTCGTCCTCGGCCCGTAGCAAAATCCATTGAGGAACTTGAGATGATTGATAATAATCGCCTTTTTATTGTTGACAATTCTCTGGCCCAGGATACGGAATGGGAAAAAGAACTTTTCAAGGCAATGATACCGTTGAAGAAAAAATGGATCAGTCATACAATTGAAGATAAACCTGAAGTACTTGATTTGGCAGCTCAGGCCGGCGCCTGGTATGTTTATCAAGCTGTATTTGATACCTCAGACTATATCAAAGAACGTGTTAAAAGATACCATGATTATGGCATTGGTGTTGAAGGTACCATATTGCTTGGACTTGACAATCAAACAGAAGATGATATTCTAAGATTAATTGATTTCTTGCTGGAAATTGATCTTGATCTGGCAGAATTTACTGTTTTGTCTCCTTTTCCACACACTAAAGCTTTTGATGACCTGAAACGTGATAATCGTATTTTTGACTTTGACTGGAATCATTATAATGCAGGTCAAGTGGTCTATCAACCAAAACATATGTCACCTGAAAGATTGCAGGAATTATACGAATATGCCTGGAATACTTTTTACAAAGATGAAACGCAAGAACAAAAAATGTTCAGATTATTCACTAAGGTGATGTTGCGTGAAATGGATGAAGGGACTTTCAGGCCCCGTAAAAGAGAACTTATCAATTTAAGTTTTGGAAAAAAAGTTGTAAATCAAATTAATAAAACCAAAAAGTAGAATTATCAACTATGCAAACAATTGGCAAATATATTGATCAATATTTTGATTTCTTGGGAGAATGGGAATTACCCTCTAGATGCGGACTCTCAATTTTTGATTATGATAAGAAAAAAGTTATCATTGTTACAGAGCTCTATTTGGACAATCCGGGAACATCTGTCACTTATGTTTCTTGTTCACTTGCTATGCAAATTTGTAATAAATTCAATCTAAATCCTGCAGAAATTATATACATTGAAAGTTGTCCCGATATGAATTCCAAATTATCTTTTTATAAAGAGAAAAACTATATGGTCAACTTTAGTTATGATGATAATATGCTTTTCAATCCACAGTATAAAGAACTTCTTGAAAATGAAATGGATGAATTGCTGAAATATAAAAACATAAAGTAATATTAGTAATTTCAATCTATATAATTTTTGAATGATGAAAAGAATATTGTTGAGCTTATTTTTCCTTTTAATTTCGTTTTTGAGTCTTTATTCTCAAAGTGAAAAAATATATTTGTGGAAAAATACACAAACAATGCGTCATCAGAAGTCTCGACTATATGTTTATTTACCCCCGGATTCTTTACGTAACGGTGTTTCAGTTATAATTTGCCCCGGAGGAAGTTACCATCATCTCGGGATGCCTCATGAAGGATTTCAGGTTGCAGAGTGGCTGAATTCAGTTGGCGTAACTGCTTATGTACTTCGATACAGAGTGAGTAGCCATGGCTATCATCATCCGGCTATGATAGAAGATATTCAGATGGCAATATCTTTTGTTCGTAAAAATAGCTCTCAATATAATATTGATTCACAGAGAATTGGAGTTATGGGCTTTTCAGCAGGCGGACACCTTGTTTTAATGGCGGGGGCTTTTCATCAAGAAAATTATCTTAAAAAAATTGGGATATCTATCTCAGACAACTTGAAACCCGATTTTATAGTTCCTGTTTACCCTGTAGTTTCTATGCAAGATAGCTTGGCTCATGTTAGATCCAGGAAAAATTTACTTGGAAATAATTATACTAAAGAAGAAGTTGATAATTTTTCTCTTGAAATGCAAATTCCTGATGATATGCCTCCGGTATTTCTCGTTGCTACTGAAGATGACCCCGTCGTTAATTATCATAATAGTCTTGAATTAGATAAAGCATTGAATGCAAAAGCTATTCAACACAAGTTTTTACTATCCAAAACCGGTGGACACGGTTTTGGATTAGGTCTAAAAAATGGAGGTGAAATTTCAAATTGGATTTCCACTTTCCATCGATGGTTAATTGAACAAGAATTTATTAAATAAACAAAGATGAATTTTTACCCCAATATAGAAAGAGAACCACTATATGTAATTAAAAAATTTCAAGAAGAGAAGTTAATTGAAACTCTTGATTACGTTAACCGGCTGTCTCCATACTATAAAAATCTTTTTAAAAAAGAAAAAATTGATATTTCAAAGATCAAGACTTTGGAAGATTTAAGTATTATTCCTCTGACAAAAAAAGAAGACCTGCAAATAAACAATAAGGATTTTGTTTGTGTTGATAAGTCAAAAATAGTTGATTTTATAACCACTTCGGGAACTTTAAGTACACCCACTACATTTGCCCTCACCGACAGAGATCTTTCAAGGCTGGCATATAACGAAGCTATTTCATTTACTTGTGCCGGAGGTAAACAAGGAGACATTTATCAACTAATGACGACTCTTGACAAAAGATTCATGGCAGGATTGGCCTATTTTTTGGGAATTAGGATGTTGAATGCAGGAGTCATTAGAGTCGGGAACGGTATTCCTGAACTTCAATGGGATACTATTCAAAGAATTTCTCCAAATACAATTATTTGTGTGCCTTCCTTTATATTGCGTATTATTCAGTATGCAAATGAACACAATATTGACTATCGAAAATCATCTATTAAGAAAGCTATTTGTATTGGTGAAAATTTGAGAGAAAGTGACTTTTCACTTAATTTATTAGGCAAAAACATTAAAGACAAATGGGATATTGAACTTTATTCAACTTATGCTTCAACAGAAATGAGTACTACTTTCTGCGAATGTGGAGCCGGAAAAGGAGGACATCATCACCCTGAACTAATCATTTGCGAACTATTGGACGAAAATGACAACATTGTTTCAGAAGGAGAATACGGGGAATTAACCATCACTACTCTTGGAGTAGAAGGAATGCCACTTATTCGTTTCAAAACAGGCGACATCTGTCGTTTTCATTATGAACCATGTAGTTGCGGAAGGACCACCATGAGAATAAGTCCCATTATTGGTCGTAAAAATCAAATGATAAAATTTAAAGGTACGACCCTCTACCCTGCTTCCATTTTCGATGTTCTTGACAACGTAAGTTATATTGAGAATTATTTAGTAGAAGTATTCTCTAATGAAATCGGGATGGATGATGTTAAAGTTATTGTTGGATGTGAAAATCATAATGAAGAAATCGAAAAAGACCTTAAAAACAGATTTAGGGCAAAAATCAGAGTTGCCCCTAAAATAATTTTTGAAGATATAGAAAAAATTAAAAAAATACAACTTCCGGAAATCAACCGGAAACCAATAAAATTCATTGATAATCGTAAATAATAATTAATACATGACACCAATTCTTTGTATTGAGAACCTAACAAAGCACTATAAAAATGGCGAAAAAAATGTCCTTAACGGACTCTCTTTTTCTGTGTATCCCGGAGAAATATATGGGTTCTTAGGCCCTAATGGTGCCGGAAAAAGTACTACTATTAAAATTTTATCAGGTCTTATTTCAAGTGACGGCGGTACTATTACTGTTATGGGAAGAGATCTCTATCATTATGGGGATCAGATTAAGAGATGTATTGGAGTTGTTCCTCAGGATATTGCCATTTTCCCGACACTTACTGCTTATGAAAATTTGATTGTTTTTGGAGGTATTTACGGAATTCAAACCAGACATCTATACCGAAGAATTAGATACTTACTGAAACTATTCGGACTTGATGAACATAGAAATAAAAAAGTGGAATTATATTCCGGTGGGATGAAGAGACGAATCAATATTATTGTCGGCATGCTCCACGAACCTTCCCTTTTGCTGCTTGACGAACCAACGGTTGGAATTGATGTTCAGTCCAAAAATGTAATTATCGAAAATTTAAAAATGCTTAATAGCAAAGGAACTACCATTCTTTATACTTCCCATGACATGGATGAAGCACAGCAATTTTGTTCTAAAGTCGGAATTATTGATGAGGGAAAAATAATTACTGAAGGGTCTCCGGAAGAACTTATTGGGAGGTCTAACGATTTTACAAATTTAGAATCTGTCTATTTAAAATTAACCGGAAAAAAATTACGAGATTAACATGAAAACATTTTTTCACCTTTTATATAAAGATATTTTACTTCTGATAAGAGATAAGGCCGGTTTGTTATTACTTTTCCTCATGCCTCTTTCATTAGTATTGATTATGACTTCCATGCAAGATGGGGTCATGAGTGCTAATATGGACACCGAAATTGCTCTGATATTATTAAATGATGATGAGGACACTATCGGTAACACCATGCAGAAGGAATTGATCAAAGCAGATGCTTTTAATACCAAGATTGCTAAAGAGATTGATTCTTCAATGACTGAAGATGATTTAATTAAATTAGTCGCAAATGGCAATTATTTAGTCGGTATTTATATCCCTGACAGTACCACAGAAAATTTAGCTGAAGTTTTCAAAAATAAGCTTGAAAATGCATTTAAGGGAAATCCAACTGATTCCTTAGAAGATGATAATGACACCCTGGATATTAGGGTCTATATCGATCCGGTTGTTAAACCCTCAGTTCATACTACAATTATAAGTAATGTTAATGAGTTTTCCTTAAAAGTACAGAATCAATTTTCGCTAAAGGAAATTTCTCTACTGCTTGATTCCATGTCAGGAGGGAGAATTAACAACCCTGAATTAAGTGAAGTGGAAGGGTTATCAGTAAAAGATAATACTCCGGATAAATCCGGAGAAGCCGGATTGAGTCCAAATTCTATACAACACAATATTCCTGCCTGGACTTTATTTGCTATTTTCTTTATTGTTGTCTCTTTTTCGGGGAGTATTATTAAAGAGCGGGAAGATGGCAGTTTTAACCGATTAATGACCATGCCCTGCTCCTATTCCACTTATATGAGCAGTAAAATGACCTTGTATCTTTTTGTATGTATTATTCAGTTTTTATTGATTTTGGCAATGGGAATATGGGGATTTCCATTAATAGGTCTTGAATCATTCGTTATTGAAGGCTATTTTTTCAAATTGCTTTTTGTGGTTATTTTTGCTTCCTTAGCTGCAATAGGATATGGAACTGCCATTAGTGCTTTTGCCACCACACAGCAACAGGCAGCCATTTTCGGGTCTGTTTCTGTAGTTATCCTATCCGCTATTGGTGGAATTTGGGTCCCTGTTTTTGCAATGCCTAGCTTTCTTAAATTTCTGAGTAATTTTTCACCTCTTTATTGGGGAATGGATGCATCTTATAATATTATATTAAGAAAATCGCCTATTATTGACGTTTTACCTGAATGCATGTACTTGTTTGCCTTCGCCATCTGCTGCTTTTTAATAGCCATATTTTATAAAAAATTCAGAACCTACTAGTAATCATTATTTTAATAAAAAAAACTATGATTGAATTATCCAAACCACTGGTATCATTTCCTGAAATTTTGGAATATTTGCCTCAAAGACCGCCTATGGTTATGGTTGATTCCTACTATGGGTCATTTGATGATGAAGCATATACTTCATTATACATTTCTCGTGATAATATATTACTGGAAAATGGTGAACTTTCCGAAATGGGCATGATGGATTTCCTCGCTCAATCAGGTATTGTCCAAATGGGGAAAATGACTTTTATAACGGAATTTTCTAAAGAATCAAAAATGGGTGTTATTTGTCAGTTTAAAAATTTTAAATTTTATTCTAAGGCAAAAATCGGAGAAACAATTTATGGTAAAGTAAATAAAACTTTTTCTAATGAAACAATGGCCAGCTTGAATGTTGAGGCCTTTACTGAAAGTAAAATATTGCTCAAAGGGACTATTAATGC
>JAEWNB010000141.1 GCA_023392945.1 Bacteroidota bacterium | reverse complement strand
GTTCCATCAAGGCAAGAATTTCATATCTATAGTCGGCAAGTCCGAATAAAACACCCAGCCCCACATCATCAATGCCGCCTTCCATGGCTCTATCCATTACCAATAATCGGTTTTCAAAATCGGCTTTTGGAGTTCCTGACGGATGATATTCTTTATATAAAACAGAGTCATAGGTTTCCTGAAAACAAACGTAGGTACCAATACGTTCCGCTTTCAATTTGCGAAAATCTTCCACTGACATGGGGGCCAACTCTACATTGATACGGCGGACATTCTGATTGTTCTCATTGACTGAGTAAACACGACGGATTGCTTCACAAATATAATCTATGTTGTTTCGGGGAGTTTCACCACAAATAAGTAAAATTCTTTTGTGTCCGTCACGAAGTAAAATTCGGGTTTCTTCTTCAATTTCATCCATATTCAGCACTTTGCGCACAATTTTTTTATTATCCTTTCGGAATGCGCAATAGACGCAATTATTAACACAAACATTGCCGGTATATACCGGTGCAAAGAGCACTAAACGTTTTCCGTATATACTCTCTTTGACATAATGGGCAACATCCATAATAGATCTGATGTCCTGATGGTCTTCTACTCTTAATAAAGCAGCCACTTCTTCCATAGACAACCCTTTTAATTCTTTGGCTTTGTTCAGAATAGCTTGCAGCTCATCCTTTGTTGGTGCCTGCCCCTCAATCATGGAGTACAATTTTTCTCTGTCGATAAAATTTTTGTTTCTCTCTTCTGTGTTCATTGTGATATTTTTTAAATTGTTATTTTTCTTGTTGAAAATTAGTTTTTTTCACTCCCTAATTCCTGTTTTGTTACTATTGTCTTTACTTCCACTTCTTGTAACCGCCCCAACTTTCCGGTAAGGGTGTTAATAGAATTCATGGGAGCTTCCACAATCAGGGAAATAAAAGAAAGTGATTTTTGGGGCATAGGAATACCCTGACGAGCAATGACAAATTCGGAAAAATTCGAAATTAATTCGTTGACTTCAAAAACTATGTGTTTGTCGGAGATGACAATGGCAATCATGCCTAAACGCTTTTCCATTAGATTGTTACTTTTGGATTAGTACTCTATTTTTAATAACTTTGAAAAAGATAAATCTGTTTCTCAGTTGGAGGCAAAAATAATAAAATTTTTGAATATATATACCTTAATAATAATTTTATATCAAATTCCGTAGAGACGCGATTAATCGCGTCTCTACAAACAGTTACAATTGTCCAAAGCCCTTCGACGAAGCGCGACGGCGAAGCGCAGCGAGCCGGAACGCCCAAATAAAAACAAAATGTTTATATACCAAAAGATTACGTGAAGAAAAAAGTTCAATTATTGTTGAGGTAAAGTAAAATTGATAGAAATTAATTGTATCTTTGCCGCCCCAATTTTGCATTATTAAAATGCAGATTTTTAATAGTTACTATTCATGGAAGATTCCCCGAAAAAACGTAGTTTTAGTAAAACAAGAAAAGATGGTCCTGCAAAATCTTCAAGACCCAGCAGAACTTCTGATAATGAAACATCTAAACGAAAAAAAACTGATAATAAACCTTATCAACGAAAAGACTCCGACGACAGACCGCCACGTAGAGACTCCGGTGACAGACCGCCGCGTAGAGATTCAGGTGACAGACCGCCACGTAGAGAATACGGCGACAGACCACCTCGCAGAGAATACGGTGACAGACCACCACGTAGAGATTCCGGCGATAGACCGCCACGTAGAGATTCCGGCGATAGACCGCCACGTAGAGATTCAGGAGACAGACCTCCACGTAGAGATTCCGGTGAAAGACCTCCGCGGAGAGATTCCGGTGATAGGCCGCCACGTAGAGATTCCGGTGACAGACCACCACGTAGAGATTCCGGTGATAGACCGCCACGGAGAGATTCCGGTGATAGACCGCCACGGAGAGATTCCGGTGACAGACCGCCTCGTAGAGAATATGGTGACAGACCGCCTCGTAGAGATTCCGGTGTTAGGCCGCCACGGAGAGAATACGGTGACAGACCGCCTCGTAGAGATTTTGATGAAAAACCTCAACGAAAACGTCGTAACATAACCGCTGAATCTTCCATTCTTTCTGAAATTGTAGAAAAGCGTATTCGTGAAGGTCGTCAGGCTCCCAGAAAACAAAAAATTTTGTCATTGGAATATGAAGAGCAATATGGTCCTATTCGTTTGAATAAATACATTTCCAATGCCGGAATCTGTTCCCGTCGTGATGCCGACAATTTAATTATCAGTGGTGCAATCACAGTCAATGGAAAAGTAGTTTCGGAGTTGGGAACCAAAGTAATGCCTACTGATGAAATTCGTTTTGGGGATAAGGTTTTGCAACGTGAAAAACCTGTTTATCTCTTATTGAATAAGCCCAAAGACTATATAACCACCACAGATGATGAGTTTGATCGGAAAGATGTTATGGAACTGGTGAGAGGAGCTTGCAAAGAGAGAATTTATCCTGTGGGAAGATTGGATAAAAACACAACAGGATTGTTACTTTTTACCAATGATGGTGAAATGACAAAAAAATTGACCCATCCCAAACACTTGGTTCTTAAAACCTATCATGTTGAGTTAAACAAAAACATGACGGGGAGTGATTTCGATACTATTCTTAACGGAATTGAACTTGATGACGGCATTATCAAACCGGATGAACTTGCCTATGTAAATGATTCAAAAAAAGAGCTGGGAATTACTATTCACTCCGGGAAAAACCGTATTGTTCGCCGTATCTTTGAAAGTCTCGGTTATGACGTTATTAAACTTGATCGCGTTGTCTTTGCCGGATTGACCAAGAAAAATCTGCCTCGTGGAAAATGGCGTTTTTTATCCGAAGCGGAAACCAATTACTTAAAAATGATTTAGTTCAGATATGAAAAGAGCAACTCCGAAAAGTTGCTCTTTTTTATTTAGGAGGAGTGAGACAATCTCAATTTTATTGAATTGCTTTCATAATCAAGTTTTTTTCATTTTTTTGTGGACGGAACCCATTAGGCCTTCATCATAATTGAAAACATCAAAAAAGATAATTCATTAATTAAAATGAAAATGAAAATGAAATAATTAAATTATAATAATTATTTTTTATCTTTGTGCCACTAAAATAAAAATACTATGGCAACTTGTAAAAGAACAGTGGCAATTGCCTACGATTTTGACGGGACATTAGCTCCCGGAAATATGCAAGAATACAACTTTATTCCCGACATTAACATGGATAAACGGGAATTTTGGATGGAGGCCAATGAAATTGCAGAGCAGCATGACATGGATGAGGTATTGGCATATTTATACCTTATGCTTGCCAAGGCGAAAGAAAAAAACATTCCTATCAAAGAAGAGACTTTTATGAATTATGGTCGCCGACTCACTTTTTTCCCGGGAGTGGAAAATTTCTTCAAGCGCATTAACCGTTATGCTGCAGAGAAAAACCTGCTTGTAGAACACCACATTATCTCTTCCGGAATCCGGGAAATGATCAGAGGAACTTCCATTGCCCATGAGTTCAAGAATATTTTTGCTTCAGGGTTTCAGTATGATGCTATTGGCGAAGCTTGTTGGCCGGCCTTAGCTGTAAACTATACCAACAAAACACAGTTCCTTTTCCGTATCAACAAGGGCATTAATAATGCTTATGATAATAGGTTGATAAATAAAATTGTTCCTGAAGAAGATAAACCGGTACCATTTTCAAATATGATTTACATTGGAGATGGAGAGACTGATGTGCCGGCAATGAAAATGGTGAAATTGCAAGGGGGCTATGCTGTGGCAGTCTATAACCCAAGCCTCACTTTATACAACCACAATCATGCTAATCATAACAATCATAGCAATGTCTCTTTAGATATCATTCGTAGTAAACGTGCCGATTATATTGCTCCCGCCAACTATTCCGAAAACAGTCATCTGGATCTTATCATAAAAAATATTATCGACAAAATTGCCGCGGATCAATATTTGATTGAAATCAAAGATACTATTCTTAGAGTTAAATAAGATCAACTATATTATTCCCATTTGCATAAAGGATTTACATACCTTCCGATGGGAATTGTTTTTTTTCCGTATTGAATAGCATGAACCGGACAGCGGTGAAGACATCCCAAACATTGTGTACACTTTTGGCTCCATGAGGGTTTTCCATTTACAAGGTGTATTGATTGACAAGGGCAGATTTGTTCGCATAAACCACAGCCGGTGCAATCATCTGTTGCAAAAAAAGGTTTTGTATTTCTGCCATATTTATAGAACGGATAAGAAGTAAGCGTTTGGAGCTTGGCAAGTAACTTTTTGTCTATTTTGGTAGTGTTTTTCTCCTGATGACTAATAATTTCATTTATCTCTACTAATTTCTCATCGGTCTTTTTAAGAATCGCCTGAATTTGATTTTCCGGTGTCAGGAGATTAAAAGCTAAAATGTAATTATCCGGCATTACCAGTGTAAAAACAGTATTTAAGTGGTAATTTTTTTTCATTAATTTTCTTTTGATACTATTATCAGAATCACCAATATTGCCACCACACACAAGAATTGTGTAAAGATATTGTCCTATATAGTTTTTAAAATTAAGTCTGCTGATAAAATCGATCACTATTGTCGGCAATCCCCAAAAATAAATTGGAAAAACAAAACCTATTTTTTCATCATCCCTAAGGGTAAAGTCAACTGTGTTGTTTTTCAGGCATTCGGCAATAGATATTAATTTGTCGCCCTGTTTTGTTGCTACATTTTGAGCAGCATAGAGAGAATTTCCTGTTCCGGTAAAATAAAAAATCATGTTGTAAAATATTAAAGATTAACTTATCATTCCCAAATTAACATTCTTCTTAAGCAACTCCTTGAGTTGACTTGAAATGCGTTGATTTTTTGGAAGTTCCAGTTTAGGGTCCTCATCAAGTAATGCTTTAGCCAAATTGCGGGTATAGGCAATTAGTTTTTCATCCTTTACCAAATCTGCAATTTTGAAGTCAAGCATCCCGCTTTGCTGCGTTCCCTGAATATCTCCCGGTCCCCGAAGGTGGAGGTCTATATTTGCAATAACAAAACCATCATTGGTGGATACCATTGCATTAAGACGCTGTTTGCTTTCGGATGTCAGTTTGTTTCCTGCCATCAGAATACAATAGGATTGGTCGCCTCCCCTTCCAACTCTCCCACGAAGCTGATGTAACTGAGACAATCCGAATCGCTCTGCATTTTCCACTACCATCACCGTGGCATTCGGCACATCAATTCCCACTTCAATAACTGTAGTGGAAAGCAGAATTTGCGTTTGTTTTTTAATAAAACGCTGCATTTCAAAATCCTTATCTTCAGTTTTCATCTTTCCGTGCACTATACTGATGGCGTATTTGGGGGCCGGAAAACGATCTGCCATAATATCATAGCCAGCCATCAAGTCAAACAAGTCCGACTTTTCCGATTCCTGAATAAGCGGATAAACAACAAAAATTTGTCGTCCGAGATCAATTTGTTGCTGCATAAAACCAAACAATTGCAATCTGTTTTTTTCAAAAAGAAGCTTGGTAATGATTGGTTTTCTTCCCTGAGGCAGTTCATCTATAACAGAAAGGTCAAGATCTCCGTAGACTGTCATTGCCAGGGTGCGGGGTATTGGAGTAGCAGTCATTACCAGTATGTGGGGTGGAATCTCATTTTTCTTCCACAATTTAGCACGTTGTTCGACTCCAAATCGGTGTTGTTCATCTATAACCACCAGCCCTATGTTTTTAAAAATAACCTCATCTTCTATCAACGCATGTGTCCCGATAAGAATATCGATATGACCGTTTTGCAACTCCTCAAAAATTTCCTTACGCTTAGCAGGTTTCGTTGATCCCGAGAGAAAAGCCACTTTCATGTTCATATTGGCCAATTGTTTGGAAATGCTTTCAAAGTGCTGAATTGCCAGAATTTCTGTCGGGGCCATAATGCACGACTGGTATCCGTTATCTTTGGCAATGAGCATCACCAGCAAGGCTGTGATGGTTTTGCCACTGCCCACATCGCCTTGCAGCAATCTATTCATTTGCCGACCGCTGCCCAAATCTGTACGAATTTCTTTAATAACTTTCTTTTGGGCATTTGTCAATTCAAAAGGCAGGTGATTATAATAATAGGTGTTGAAATAGTCGCCTACTTTTGTAAAGAGATGTCCTTTCACTCTTTGAGAAGTAACCAACTTAAGAGTAAGAAGTTTTAATTGTGTAAAAAACAGTTCGTCAAATTTAAGACGGATGGTGGATTTTGATAATTTTTCGTTGTCGGCTGGAAAATGAATATTAACAAGAGCATCCTTTAATGATAGAAGGTGGTGTTTTTCGATTATTTCTGTCGAAAGAGTTTCGTGGATAACATCTTTAATTTGAAGTAAAAGAGTATAAACCAATTTAGAAATTGCCTTTGTCTCAAGTCCTCCTCTTTTTGCCTTTTCGGAACTATTGTAGAGGGGTTGGAATTTAAGAGGAAGTTCTGAATCGCTGTGTTCATGGGGGTCAATCATTTCAGGATGGGTGATATTCCAGCGACCGTTAAATTGGGTCGGTTTCCCGAAGACAATAAAATTGCTTTTCCCTTTGAGCAGGTCTTCTACCCATTTAAGGCTATTAAACCAAACCAGTTCTATCACACCTGTTTCATCGGCAAAGCGCGCAACCAGGCGTCTGGCACGCTGTTGTCCCACAAATTCGTAAGAAACTATTTTTCCCTGAAATTGAACATAAGCTCCCTCTGAATGAATTTCAGCGATTTTGTATATCTTGGACTTATCCACATGACGGTATGGAAAATAAAAAAGCAGGTCTTGGAAAGTATAAATACTAAACTCTTTTTTAAAGAGCTCTGCTTTCTTTGGTCCGACACCTTTCAGGTATTCAATGGGGGTTTCCAGAAGATTGACCTGTATCATGGTTATTAATTGTGATTACAAAAATAAAGAAAAAGGTTCAATATCACATCATCTTGACAGAGCGTTTATTCGAAGAAATCCCAACTGCCGCGTCGAGTAAAAAGGAATAGAATAGTGTTGGCAAGCTTCAACCCACTTGTTTTCATAATATTGTGAATTGCTTTCGTCAATAATAACTTTGTCAAAGTGAATACTTTTCATCACTTTTTCAAGAGCTATTGTTGGATTGCCATGTAAGTAAAGATATTCAACCCTTATTTTTTTGCCCACAGGGAATAGTTTCTGATTTCGTGACAAGAGGTAAAAGGAGTGTTTCCCAAAACAAATAAAATTTCCGGTCTTATAAAATTGTTGTTCCGGAAAATCACCATTTTGAGAAAAAAGAAGACATTGACTATTGATGTGGTTTTTACGTTCATGATTTTCAATAGTAAACTGATATTGCGGAGTATTCTTAGAAGTGATCGTGTCAGACAACAGAATGCTTTTTCCGTGATGATTAAAGTTTATGGCTGTTCCCCTGTTAAGAGAATAGACTATTATCTCTTCTTTTTTAGAACAAGTAACTTTATCATAAACATAAATAAGAGCAAACAGAGAAAAAAAAGAGAGGGACAAAAAGAAAAATTTTTTTCTTTTATTCATAAATAATAGATATAGAAAAAATATGGTCACGTAGAGAACCAACACTTGTAGGATGTTATAGTCAATCATGGAAGTGACAGAAAATGGCAACTTTTCGATAATTTTGATGATGTAGTTCATTCCCTTAATTTCATAGATAAGGAGAATCCCGATCCATGAGACTAGCTGTGAGGAAAAAGAGAGAAAAAGCAGGACAACGCCCGAAATTACTATGACAAAGGAAAGTAGCATTACTGCCATGTTAGCCAATAAGAAGTAGTTTGGGAACTGTCCGAAATAGTAAATTGAAATCGGAAAAGTTCCCAGTTGAGCAGCGAAAGAGACTGATATCAGTTCCCAAAAATAGCGAACTATTTTAAATTTAGGATCCCATAATGCCAAAATCGGTTTCTGAAAAATGACAATTCCAAACAAAGCCAGATAACTTAGTTGGAAACCGATATCGAAGATTAAGAGGGGGTTGACGGCCAATAAGACAAACATTGATGCAAAAAGGCTGTGAAAAATATTGGTGTTTCGAAGCATCAGGTTCCCGAACGTGACAAAAGTAAACATTGCTGCTGCGCGAGTAACAGAGGGCGATAATCCTGTAATATTAGCATATAACCATATAAATAAAAGCAAAATAAGCGCTTTGAAAGTTTTGCTTCTTTTATTCATTTCCAATGGTTTCAGAAGAAAATTAAGAATCATATAAATAATTCCCACATGCATTCCCGAAACGCTCAAAATATGACTCACCCCCGTTGAGGCATAACTCTCCTTTAATTCGGGATTCATTGTGTCATCGTTCCCGAGCAAAATGGCTGTGATGATACTGTATTCATCTCCCACCATACCTGCCCGGGCAAATTGTGCAGAAAAAATTTGCTGCAAGCGGGAAGAATATTTTTTAATAAAGTTGGGAGAAGAATGACTCAGAAAAACAAAACCATCCTTAAGAACGAACCCCGAATAAAAGACTCCTTTTCGACTCATAAATTTCCTGTAATCAAAAGAATCCGGATTTTTAGGCTGCCTGATGGCCGTAAGTTTGGTGTTCACAAGTAACAAATCGCCGTATTGAATGTGCCGGGCAGCGGTATCATTTTTGAAATAAAGCAACACCTTTTCTTTAACGTTTTCATTATTTACAGTTCGTTCGATAGAAGAAATTGCCCTGATACTTTTTGTTTTTTCTACAGGAATATCAATAATCTTTACCAACCAATAATGATTGGTTCGGAGTAATTCTTTTTTTCCAAGACTGTATTCCGGATTGAGTCGGAGAAAAGTCATCATAAAACCCGCAAAAAAGAATGCAATATTGAGAATGAGTCCTGCCAACCACTGCCATTTATATTCTCCAAAAGAAAATATTATGATAGAAATTAACATAAATCCCATCGGGCAAAGCATAAACAAGGGTGCAGAAAAGAATGGTAAAATGACTGATCCGCCGGAAATTATGCCCAAAATAAAGGATAAGAGGATTTTTAGTATGGGGTAGTTTGAAAAGTTCATGTCAGTAATTTGGGGACAATATAATAAAGTTTCAAATAGAGAAGAAACCATAAATTAATAAAATCTCGGCTTGTTTTTTTTTGTATTTTTGCGTTCAAAATCTAAAAAATGCTTATCAGGGTATTAGAGATTGTTGGTGAATATTTTATTTTTTTGGGCAAAGTGTTTCGCAAGCCTGAAAAATGGAAAATCTTTTTTAAGAAGCTTATTTTTGAAATGGATGCCATGGGGGTAGGTTCATTGCTTATTGTCTCCATTATTTCCATAACATTGGGAAGCGTTATCACCATTCAAACGGCTCTGCAGATTGAAAGTTCTTGGGTGCCTGCATGGACTGTTGGTTTTACTGTCAGAACTTCCGTTGTTATGGAACTCTGTCCTACCATCATCAGCCTTTTGCTGGTTGGAAACCTCGGTTCCCGGATTACTTCGGAAATTGGGAGTATGCGTGTCACCGAACAGATTGATGCTTTAGAGGTTATGGGAATCAATCCCGCTTCATTTTTAGTGCTGCCCAAGATTATTGCTTCTCTCATTGTGAATCCTCTTCTTATCATTTTTAGTATTTTCTTTGCTCTCTTTGGGGGATATCTCACAGTCCTTTTAACCAATGTGGTAACCATGTTTGATTTTATTGACGGCATAACTTCTTTTTTCAGAATGTATGATATCTATTATGCCCTGACAAAAACTACTGTTTTTGCTTTTGTTATGTCTTCAGTTTGTTCGTTTTATGGATACCGGATTGAAGGAGGAGCTCTGGAGCTGGGAAAAGCCAATACCCAGGGAATCGTAGTCGCCAGCTTTGTTTTGTTGATCTTAAACCTGGTAATAACCCAGATTATGTTATAAACAGAAGGCCATGATTGAAGTAAAAAACGTTTCTAAATATTTCGGCAATAAACGGGTCTTGAATAATATCAATACCTCTTTTGAAAAAGGAAAAGTAAATCTGGTCATCGGGCGCTCGGGTTCCGGAAAAACCGTTTTGATGAAA
Organism: Bacteroidota bacterium; assembly: GCA_023392945.1. Taxonomy (GTDB): domain Bacteria; phylum Bacteroidota; class Bacteroidia; order Bacteroidales; family WCHB1-69; genus JAGVVH01. Next base: position 1,873 of record JAEWNB010000141.1, on the reverse strand, counting down.
TGTCTGGTGGGTTTACTGACTCCTGACGAGGGAAGTGTTTTATATGACGGTCGCGATTTTTATGCTATTTCTGATGATGAAAAAAAGAGTATCCGAACTGAAATGGGAATGGTTTTTCAAGGGGCTGCTCTTTTTGACTCAATGAATATTCAGGAAAATGTAATGTTTCCTTTGAATATATTGAAAGATATGAGTAAGGGAGAAAAGCTTGATCGGGTTAATTTCTGTCTGGAACGCGTTGATCTGATAAATTCGAATAAGCTTTTTCCGGCTGAACTGAGCGGGGGAATGAAAAAAAGGGCTGCTATTGCAAGAGCAATTGCCTGTAATCCGCAATACCTATTCTGTGATGAACCCAATTCGGGCCTTGACCCCAAAACTGCCATGCTTATTGATGAACTGATTGTGGAAATCACCCACGATTTTGGAATTACCACCGTGGTAAACACTCACGACCTTAATTCCGTTATTACAATCGGTGAAAAAATTGCTTTTATTTATAAAGGAGATTTAGCCTGGTGCGGGTCAAAAGAGGAGGTGTTGACCACTGAGAATGTCCTTCTTAATGATTTTATCTATGCTCAACCCCTGACACAGAAAATCAGACATATTTAATATTGTTAATTCATTATAATCCTTATGAACTGGTTAGACATTCTTGTTTTAATACCCTTAATCTGGTTTGGCTTCAAGGGGTTTAAAAATGGTCTTGTTAAGGAATTGGCTTCTATTGTCGCCCTTATATTAGGAGTATGGGCTACTATTAAGTTTTCTGATGTGGTTGCCTCTTGGTTCGGAAATAGTGCAACCATAAAAGTTATTGCATTTGTACTTACTTTTGTTGCTGTTTTGGTAATCGTTCACTTTGCCGGAATTGTGATAGAAAAAGTGATAAAATTGGTAATTCCCGGTTTTGTAAACAGCATCTTAGGTCTGATTTTCGGCGCTTGCAAAGTTCTTGTTTTTTTTGGCGTCCTTATCTATTTTATCAATCTTGTGGATAAAAATGAATGGATTGTAAAACGAGATGTAAAAGAAAAATCTTTTTTTTACAAATATATAGAACCTATCGTTCCTGAAGTAAAAGAATTTTTTCTAAAAAAATAAAGTTTTATTGTTTTGCTTTCCGATTATATTTTACTTTTCTGATGATAATCATGATGATTCCCATTATAGTAATCAGAACAAGCGGAACAACAATGTTAACAACTGCATAAAAAGTGCTTTTTTCTTTTATTTTAGCAGGATTCAAAGAGCCTATTTTAAAGTTTTTAGCTCTAATTGCCAGTAAGTCGTCATCTGCACACAGGTAGTTAACACAATTCATGATAAATTCACTGTTATCGTATAGATTTCCTGAATAGATGTCATATCCGGCAGGATAGGGTTGGTTGCTTTTGCGATCAATAAAATTCCTGATGATATCTCCGTCCGATACAAAAATCTGGCGGGTAGAAGGACTTTCCGCAATAAAGCCAAACTCTTTGATGGTATCAAATTCAAGAGGAAGTAATCCATCGTATGCAGAGTTAAATTTTCCTTCAACAAGCACCGCAATGGGCAGGTATTTAAAAGCAAATTCTTCCATGTTGGGTTTGGCTCGACCAACGTTCAGCGTCACTATAGAGGGCGTAGGGATAAGTTTAGTACGTTCAGAAGAAGTGAAGAGAACGGTTTTCTTTAAGTTGTCGTTTCCCACAAAATCAATGGATCCTGCAAAGTCAGATTTGATGTTTTTGATATTCCGAACAATAGGATGATCAGAGAAATTGACGACGTTAAGAGCGTATGGAAAGGCCATAAATTTATATTGCGGCTGGTCTCCGATTTTGCCCACTTCTAATGGGATACTTTGACAACTGAGATCCTGAAT
>JAEWNB010000093.1 GCA_023392945.1 Bacteroidota bacterium | reverse complement strand
CCAATTATTGGTAATTTTTGACAAATCTTATAAGAAAGAAAACTCTTTTCCAAACATCATGGGTTAATAGTACTTGAAAACAAGAAAAATACAATTTTAGTTCTGTTGGTTTTTGAGACAGCCTCTTTTATATTTTCATTATTAATCATGTATCCAATTTCATTGAAAAAATTTATTCGGCTAAGACCAATACTTTATTCTTCAAAACTTCAACTACTCCGCTATTAATTTCAAAGTACTCAATATTTCCTTGATTTTCAACTTTAATTTTTCCTTTCTTAAGGGCTGCAATAAGGGGGGCATGCAGATTTAAAATTTCAAAAAGTCCGTCAATGCCGGGCAGTTGAATTAATGAAACCTCTCCCGAGAATATTTCCTGATTTGGAGTAATAATTTCTAATTTCATTCTGATTGCTTATTTTTGTGAAGCTGCCAATTCTTTCTTTCCTTTTTCAATGGCCTCTTCAATTGTACCGACCAAATTGAATGCAGTTTCAGGAAGATCATCAAGTTCTCCGTCCATAATCATATTGAATCCTTTAATAGTATCTTCGATATTAACAAATTTACCGGGAATTCCCGTAAATTGTTCAGCAACAAAAAATGGCTGTGAAAGAAACCGTTGAACTCGTCGTGCTCTATGAACAGTTTTTCTATCTTCTTCCGAAAGCTCTTCCATCCCCAAAATAGCAATGATATCTTGTAATTCTTTGTAACGCTGAAGAGTAAGCTTAACTCTCTGAGCGGTATTATAATGTTCATCTCCAACAATTTCCGGAGATAAAATACGCGAAGTTGAATCCAGAGGATCTACAGCAGGGTAAATTCCCAATTCTGAAATTTTTCTACTTAATACGGTAGTTGCATCAAGATGTGAAAATGTTGTAGCCGGAGCTGGGTCTGTTAAATCGTCGGCGGGCACATATATTGCCTGTACTGAGGTGATTGAACCCCTTTTTGTAGAAGTGATTCGCTCTTGCAAAACACCCATTTCAGTGGCCAATGTTGGCTGATACCCAACAGCAGATGGCATACGTCCCAATAAAGCCGAAACTTCTGAACCAGCTTGTGTAAAACGGAAAATGTTATCAACAAAGAAAATTATATCCCTTCCCCCTGACTCTTCATCCCCGTCTCGGTAATATTCAGCAACTGTCAGTCCTGAGAGTGCCACACGAGCACGTGCTCCAGGAGGCTCGTTCATCTGTCCGAACACTAAAGTAGCTTGTGATTTGGCAAGTTCTTCTTTATCAATTTTTGAAAGATCCCATCCCCCTTTTTCCATGCTTTCAATAAATTCTTTCCCATAACGAATAACTCCTGATTCAATCATGTCTCGCAAAAGGTCATTTCCTTCTCTGGTGCGTTCTCCTACACCTGCAAAAACAGACATCCCGGAATATTTTTTGGCGATATTGTTAATCATTTCCATAATGATGACAGTTTTGCCAACTCCTGCACCTCCAAACAAACCAATTTTTCCACCTTTGGAATAGGGCTCAATCAAGTCAATTACCTTGATTCCGGTATAAAGAACTTCCTGATGAGTAGAGAGATTTTCAAAAGGAGGAGGATCACGATGAATATCTTTCCTTATTTCGGAATGAATTTCGCCAATTCCATCAATACTATCCCCAATTACATTAAGTAATCTTCCATTAATATTTCCCGTCGGCATAGAAATCATCCGACCAGTAGCCCGGACTCTCATGCCCCGTTGCAATCCGTCGGTTGAATCCATTGCAATGCATCGCATGGTATTTTCTCCAATGTCTTGCTCACATTCAAGAATCAACTTTTCACCATTATTCCTCTGCACTTCTAATGCATCGTAAATATTTGGTAGCGTAGCGTTTTCTTCAAAATGAACATCCACAACTGCACCAATAATCTGTGATATGTATCCATCTGTTTTTTCTGTCATCATTCTATTTGTTTTATGATAGAGTTATCCCATTTTCGGGCGCCAAAAGTAGTACTTTTTTTCCAATTATTTTGAGTTTTTTGAAAATTTGTTTTATAAAAAAGCATTGATTTATCAAGTACTCATTATTAAAAATATTGATATGGGCATTTCGCCTTGCTGCAATTCTCAGTTGTACTTTCCCTCACAAGCACTAAAATATTCTAATGTCTCCTTAAATTTTTATTTACCGAAAATGACAAAGTGTGTCAACCTTTTCCCATAATGTCAGATTTTTACAAGATTAATCTTATAAACTGTGCTATAATCTTTGGAAATGGATAATTATCAGTTTCTTTTTTTGTGATTATTAATTGATTATCATCTAAAATCGGAAATTCTTCAACCGGAATTGTAAAAAAACTTGCTATAATTATCTGATGAGTGAGTTTATGTTTTATTTTCCAATAAGGTTGAAGAGATGCATTCTGCTTTAATAATAGTGACTCAAAAGATTTGTATGATTTTGAATCTGTTTCAATCAATGGAAATTCATACAAATTTTTCCAAATATCATTATCTCTTCTCTCTTGTATAATGATTTGGTCATTTTTGCAATATATGAGATAATTAAAATATCTGATTTTGACTTTAATATTTTTCTTTTTGAAAGGTAAAACTTTGACTTTTTGATTAATATAAGCAAAACAATCTTCTTTAAACGGGCAATCCAGGCAGACAGGATTTTGTGCTTTACATTGAATGGCCCCAAAGTCCATAATTGCTTGATTAAAATCCCCTGAAGGAGAATTTCCCATTAACTGAACACATTTGGTAGTTATTAATTTTTTAGTGGCAGGGAGTGTGATGTCATCAAAAATTCCAAAAATTCTACAGATAATACGAAATACGTTTCCATCGACCACAGGATATGGAAGGTCAAAGGCAATGGATGCAATTGCAGCAGCAGTGTAGTCTCCAATCCCTTTTAATTTTAATATATCTTCATAATTATGCGGAAAAGTCCCATTATATTGATTGTAAATAAGTTGTGCTGAATAATGCAAATTTCGAGCACGTGAATAATAACCCAACCCCTGCCACACTTTAAGTACTTTCTCAAGAGGTGCATTTGCCAGGGATTTAATATCCGGAAAATTTTCGATAAACCTTACATAATATTCCCAACCTTGATTTACTCGCGTTTGCTGGAGAATAATCTCAGAAATCCATATTTTATAAGGGTCTTTTTCTCCTCGCCAGGGCATGGAACGCCCGTTTTTGAAATACCAGGCAAATAAAATGTCTGAAAATTGTGTCAAAGAAAAACTAATTTGATTCGATGATTTGGAAAAGTTCATCCAGCTTTGGAGTAAGGATTATTTCAGTGCGTCTGTTTTTAGCCCTAGCTTCTGAGCTGTTCGAATTATCAATTGGGAAAAATTCTCCTCTGCCTGATGCTGATATTCTTTTAGGATCAATTTTGCCATATTTTAGCAAACTCTTCACCACAGCAGTAGCACGCATCACACTTAAATCCCAATTATCCCTTACTTGACCATTTCCTTTGTATGGAACATTGTCTGTATGCCCTTCAATAAGGACATTGATATCTTGATCATTTTCCAATACTTTTGCAAGCTCTTTGATGGCAGATTGCCCTTCTTCTCCTACTTCCCAGCTTGCAGAAGCAAACAAAAGTCTTTCATCCATTGAAACATATACTTTCCCATTTTTCTCATATACATTCAAACCGCTATTTTCAAATCCCTTTAAAGCTTTGGTTACTTTTTCTTTCAACGCTTTAACTTCCGCATTTTTTTGGTCTAGAATTTTCTGCAAGTCATCAAGACGAACTTCTTTATCGTTTAAATCTATACTTAGCAATGACAGTTCTTCGCTTTGTTTATTAAGAGCTTTTTCTTTTTCATCAAGTTGAGACTTGATTTTATCAATATCTGCTAAAAGTTTTGTTACTTCTGCATTATTAGTCAAATTCAATTCTGCAAAATCATTAAGCAGCTCATCATAATCAACTTTTGATTTGGCAAAATCCCTTTCAGACTGTCTGAGTTTTCTTGTAAGGGATAGAGTATCGTTTTTGAGTTTTTCAACTTTCGTTTTCAAAATCCCAATCTCCAGTTCCAATTCTTTGGCAGTATTTTCAAAATCAATTTTTTCAGCACTTGTGTATGCTAATTCATCAGAACAAACTTTATATTTATTTTCCAGCTCCTGATATTTTTGTTTCGTAACACACCCTGAAAAATGAAATAAAAAAACAATACACAACCCGATGATCACAAATTTTTTCATAGCCAATATAATTACATTACAATAATTTACTCGTAAAATATGAATGAAAACAAGATTTCTATTCACACTCACAAATATAACACCTTGCCAAACAGCATTTTTTTTATTTTGAAAAAAATATAAACAGTTGTTTATTAATAAATAATGACCGTTCCATCCTCTGTTAGTAGAATGTACTTATCTCTATATACCAAACATTGTATGATGTTTTCAATTTTTAATTCAACAGTAGATTCGTCTAATTTAATGTAATTGTAACAATGGAGTATATTGCCTTTTAAATAATAAATATAGGTATCTGTAATTTGAATGAATTTATCACTTGTGATGGCGCTACTCTTTTGAAAAGTCCCAAATGAGTCAAAAAATCTAATTCCAATTTCTGGAGTAAAAATTGCAATTTGCTTTTCGTCAATGACAGTCATTTGTTTAGGTTGAAAATTTTGAAAGCTATATTGAATTTTGTTTTTTAGATTCATATTAAAATCTAATGAAATTAAATCCATATTTGCATAATCATATAGCCAAATGTTATTAGTAGTAGAAAATGCAGCAAGCAAAACAGTATTGAAATTCATACTTCTGAGGTCAATGATTTCAGTAATGGGGGCAAGTTGTTCATTAAGAAAAATCAAAACTCCTGATTCTTTATAGAATAACATTATCTTCGAAGGGTTTGAAACATCAACTGAGGTAATAGACCCTAACATAAAGTTAGTGAAAGAATATTGTAACTCTCCTGTCAATGAATATTTATAGAGATATGAATCCATCAAAATATAGAGGTTCCCCTGAGAATCAACATTGATAAATTCTCCTTTGATTTTATTAATATAAATTGGACTTTTGAGACTGTCGTTTTGCGAATAAGAGAGAAAAATAGCTGAAAAATTGAATATTATTAAAAGAAATAATATCCTTGGCAACCAAATTTTATCATGCAAATAATCTAATAACTTCATTTTCAATAAATAAAAACACAACTACAAAGTTAGCATTAAATATTCAATTACACACAACCGAATAAAAATTACATAGGATTCAAGTGTTTT
>JAEWNB010000115.1 GCA_023392945.1 Bacteroidota bacterium | reverse complement strand
CTACATTTTGACTTTTAAGAGAAAAAGTAAAAAAAAGAAGGCAAAGAAGCGTTAAAGAAAAAGTAATTTTATTCTTCATCTGTAAATGATATTATTCGGAAAACAAAAATAGGCAATTATCGGCACCGCTTATCCGATATCGAAAAAATCTCTTTCCTATTAAAAGCATTGGATGATACGGACTGCTAACTCAAAATTTGCTTTGCAAAGCAAGAAATGCCGAAACGCCCCTGAAAATCTATTATTTTTTAACTTTTTAATATAATATTTTTGGCTGAAACAGGCTGACTTCTAAGGGAAAACCAAATCAAGACGAGGTAGTTTATTATTCAGTAAAAAGAGTAGTTTTATTCTCAAAAAAATTATATTTTTGCAATCATTATTTAAGAAGGGACATTAAAGGAAGATGTTCAAAAATTAATCATATAATAAACACAAAAACTATGGAAAATTTCAAAAATTACATTAACGGAGAGTGGGTTCCGGCCGTATCCGGGAAAACTTTTTTAAACTATAACCCTGCTAATTTAGAAGATATCATCGGTGAATTTGCTCTGTCGGATAAGGAAGATGTAAATAATGCAGTGGTAGCTGCCAGAAAAGCTTATGAGAGCTGGCGTCTGATTCCTGCACCCAAAAGAGGCGATATGATGCGCAAAGTGGGTGATATTTTTAACCGTCGTAAAAAAGAGTTAGCCCAAATAATGACCCGCGAAATGGGAAAACCTACTTTTGAAACAGAAGGTGATGTTCAGGAAGCTATTGATACAGCCTATTATGCAGCTTCTGAAACCCGCCGTCTTTTTGGAAATACTGTTCCCAGCGAAATGAATAATAAAATGAATCTTTCATTTAGAGTTCCTATCGGTGTTGTGGGTGTGATTACGGCTTGGAATTTTCCGATTGCTGTTCCGTCATGGAAAATATTACCTGCCATTGCTGCCGGTAATACCGTAGTTTTCAAACCTTCCAAAGATGCCCCACACTCAGGTGTTATCTTTGCCGAAATCATGGAAGAAGCCGGTTTCCCGAAAGGCGTATTTAATGTTCTGCTTGGAAAAGGCAGCATGGGTGACCATATCGTTCATCATCCGGATGTAAATGTAATAGGATTTACCGGCTCAACAGAAATTGGCACCGACATTGCCGAGGTTTGTGGTAAGCTGAATAAAAAATGCTCTTTGGAAATGGGTGGCAAAAATGCACAAATTGTGATGGATGATGCCAATCTTGAATTGGCTCTTGAAGGAGCTCTTTGGGGAGCTTTCGGAACTACCGGACAACGTTGTACCGCCACTTCCCGCCTTATTGTTCATAAAGCCGTTTATGACAAATTTTTGGGAATGCTGAAAGAACGTGCCGAAAAACTGAAAATCGGACCGGGACTTGTAAAAGGAACTGATATGGGACCTGTGATTCATCTTAAATCTTTGGAAAACTGCGAACGCATAGTGAAAGTGGCCGTTAAAGAAGGTGGCAGACTTGTTACCGGAGGACATCGTGTTTCCCAAAACAATCTTGATAAGGGATGCTTCTTTGAACCTACTATTATTGCAGATGTTGATGAAACGCACACTATTTTTAATGAAGAGGTTTTTGGACCGGTACTCTGTGTTGCTAAAGCCGACTCTTTCGAACATGCCCTGATGCTGATCAATCATAGCGAATATGGTCTTTCTGGTTCTATCTATACGAAGGATGTGAACAATGCCTGGACGGCCGCCCGCGAAATCCAAACCGGTATTTGCTATATTAACGCCCCTACCATTGGAGCTGAAGCTCACATGCCTTTTGGCGGTGTTAAAGGAACCGGCAACGGACATCGCGAAGGCGGATGGACTGCTTTTGACATTTTTACCGAATGGAAAACAGTTTATTTCGACTATTCCGACAAATTGCAAAGAGCCCAGATCGACAATTACTAATGGTCTGCTATCAAACGAAAATAAATAGTATTAATTTATAAATTACATTTTTATGAACAATGCAAATTTTGAATTCAGAGAACCTAAGAATGAACCTATTCTTTCTTATGCTCCCGGGACACCCGAAAGAAAACTTTTACAAGAAGAGTTAGAAAGACAGTACAAAAAGACTGTTGAAATTCCACTTATCATTGGAGGAAAAGAGGTTAAGACCGGAAATTTAGGAAAAGTGGTAATGCCTACCGAACACGGACATGTGTTGGCTACTTATCACAAAGTGGGTGAAAAAGAGGTTAAAATGGCTATTGAAGCCGCCATGAAAGCAAAGAAACAATGGGAAAATACCCCCTGGATTGAACGTGCTTCTGTCATGATGAGAGCTGCAGAACTGCTGGCAAAGAAATATCGCTATCTTTTGAATGCCGCTACCATGCTCGGCCAAGGGAAAAATCCTTTCCAGGCTGAAATTGACAGTGCTTGTGAAGCAATTGACTTCCTCCGTTTCAATGCCTACTTTGCTTCTCAAATTTACTCACAACACCCCATGTCTGACAATACTACCATCAATCGTATAGAATACCGTGCTTTGGAAGGTTTTGTATATGCCATCTCTCCCTTTAACTTTACCGCTATTGCTTGCAACCTGAATATCTCTCCGGTGCTGATGGGAAATGTAACCATCTGGAAACCTGCTACCACCGCTATATTGTCCAACTATTACCTGATGAAGGTGTTTAAAGAAGCCGGCTTACCTGACGGCGTTATCAACTTCTTGCCGGGTAGTGGCTCCGTTATCAGTGATACCATTTTTGCATCAAAAGATTTTGCAGGAGTTCATTTTACCGGAAGTACTTCTACCTTCAACGCTTTCTGGAATACCATCGGAAAGAATGTCGGCAATTACAGAACCTATCCTAAGATTGTCGGAGAAACCGGCGGAAAAGATTTTATCTTTGCCCATAACTCTGCAGATCCTAAAGAATTGGCAGTTGCTATGGTTCGCGGTTCTTTCGAATATCAGGGACAAAAATGCTCTGCCGCTTCCCGCGCTTATATTCCCAAATCTTTGTGGAGTAAAACGCTTAAGGAAATTAACGAAATGATGAAAACCGTTAAAATGGGCGATGTTCGCGATTTCACCAATTTTGTGAATGCTGTTATTGATGAGAAATCTTTTGACAATATTGCTAAATATATTGACAAAGCTAAAAAATCTCCTGATGCTGAAATCGTTTTGGGTGGAAAATATGACAAATCGGTAGGGTATTATATTGAGCCAACGATTATCGAAGCTAAGGTTCCTAATTATGAAACGTTGGCAATTGAGTTGTTCGGTCCTGTGATGACCGTGTATGTTTATGAAGATAAAAAATATACTGAAACATTGCACCTATGCGACGAAACTTCTCCTTACGCATTAACCGGTTCTATCTTTGCCACTGAACGCGCTGCCGTTATGGAGGCATTCGATATTCTGAGATATGCTGCAGGAAACTTCTATATCAACGACAAACCAACCGGTGCCGTTGTTGGAAATCAACCGTTTGGTGGAGCAAGAGCCTCCGGAACTAACGATAAAGCCGGTAGCTCGCTGAACCTCTACAGATGGGTGAGCCCACGCTGCATCAAGGAAACTTTGTTGCCGCCAACAGACTATCGCTATCCATTTCTTCAACCGGATAAGAAATAGTAAAAGGCTTTAATCACTACTTAAAAGGTCGTCATCTTAATGGCGACCTTTTTTTATTGCTGTTTTTCAATTAAGTATTTCCAATATCTTACTGGCATGTCCTGCCGGTGTTTTCGGGGATTGGCTCTCTCTTTGATGGCAATGGCTTTAAAATAGGTTTTCCATAATTGCTGAAATAGACGTTCATCTTCTGCCATGGTGGCATCATCCAGAAAACCGGTGAGCAAAGGAACTCCCTTTTCGGTAACGGTTATTTGACGAACCTCTTTTAAATCATAATAGTATCCGTATTGACGTTGCATATCATAAATGAACCATTTCTGGTCGGCAAAGCGATCGCGAAAATGATCAATCGCCAGCGGCAACACATTGTGAAGAGGTTCAAAAACTGCAAAATAGGTTCCGTCTGCCGCTTTCTGAAAACGCAAGAACTGCATCACACGCATGCGCTCATAGCGAACTTGTTTGTAAACTTTGGAGAGTTGTAATACATCCATATCGCCAAAATTCAGCTCCGTGGAGACGGGAGCATCGATGGCCTTGCGAAGATAACGAAACAACAACTCATCCACATTGGGATAACCGTCTGCAAGCCAGCAGGAGGAAACCATGGTCAGGGCGGCATGCGACAGTTTCTTCTCTAAACTCTTCCACACCCGCGCAGCTTTGCTGCTATCTGTCACAATCGTGATCAATTCATCCTCAAAAAGAGTTAAACACTCCTGTTCCTCCGAGAGTTTGTCAGGAAAAGTCTTCAGATAATATGCCTCAAATAGAGAAGTAAGAAGCCCTTCAAAGGTCTTGTCGTATTGAAAGATGATCATGATTA
>JAEWNB010000066.1 GCA_023392945.1 Bacteroidota bacterium | reverse complement strand
TTTGCATTGACATTTGCGAGATTAAGTTCTCATGACTTTACTTTTTTTGATAGTCCAAAAGAAATGATAAATGGAGTGATTTATCCACCAAACTTTATTTTGGATAATGAGAAAATTTTAAAACGTCATGTCTATGCTGTGGCTTTAAGCTTATACTTGAAAATCAATCCAGATTTGTATTCCGCTAATAATGCGAAACCATTTATTAACGAAAAGGGATATGTGGGTTTCATTGACTGGCTTAACTCTGAACCAATTGAATTATCCGATTTATTAAGAAATTCTATTGCAATCACAAATAAACAACTGAAAGACAAATACATCAATAGTTTTGAATGGTTGGACGATTTTATTGGAGAGCAAGGTGCATTTTCGAAAATTATAAAGGAGTATGAACAGAATGTTGTGTATTTAAAAAAGGAATACGAAAAGGCAATGCGGGCAAGAGATGAAAAAACTGCTTCTGTATTTAGCCGTAAATTAGACAGGTATCAAAAAAACGATTTGATTGATTTTCTTGTTCGAGGTAATATTCTTCCAAAATATGGATTCCCTATTGATTCAGTAGAATTAACACAAAACATTGCGGCACAAAGTTTCAAATCATTAAACCTAAGTCGCGATTTATCAGTTGCTATTGCCGAATATGCACCTTCTTCAGAAGTTGTTGCCGATGGGGGCTTATATAAAAGTCGTTACATTAGAAAACCTATTGTAAACAAAAGCGAAATGAGCGACTTCGAAACAGCATATCTTTCAAAATGTCCCGATTGTGAGAACCTGAATTATTCTAAAATGCCAATCGGTTCAGATGGAATACCTTGCGCTATTTGTGGTAAAGAACTAAAAAACAGAGATTTTTATAAAAGTATTGAACCGAGAGCAGGTTTTATTGCAGAAGAGGAAATAAAAGATGTTCCGCTTAGTTCACAAGAACGAAAATATAAAACAGAAGCCATCTATATTGGTGACAAGACAGCTTACCCAATTAGCAAATATGAATATGAATTTGAAAACTTCAAATTAGAAGTTGAATCAACTGCGAATGATTCACTTGTTGTTAAATCTACTGATTTCTTCTATGTGTGTCCAAAATGTGGATATTCAATTGCAAGTGATGAAGCAAGTAAATTTTCGGAATATGAAGATTATAAATCGGGCGTCACTCGTATTGAAAAGAATTCTGCCGGTCATAAAAATCCTTTCGGGAAGGGGAAATGTGTAAATACTTCGCTCACAAGATATAGTTTGCATCATGAATTTAAGACAGATGTGGCAAAAATATCTTTTGGTTGCGACACTTCAAACTATCCAACAATGTTGTCGGTAATGTATGCTCTACTTAATTCTTTTGCACATGAACTTAATATTGAAAGACGAGATATCAAGGCATGTTTAACTTATAAGATAACGAGCGGAAGAATGGAACATAAAATAATAATATATGATGCTGTTCCTGGTGGTGCAGGACATTCAAGACGTCTTGTAACAGAAGATGGCGAAGTATTAAAAGCAGTAATAAAAAGAGCAATAAATTTATTGGATTCTTGTGAATGTTCTCCTTCTTGTTATCGTTGCTTACGTAATTATGAAAACCAAAAAATACACGAAATTCTTGACAGAGAAAATGCGTTGAATTTTTTAAAACAATTAGCAAAAATTGAAAAATAAAAAATGATAAAGAGCTTTCCCACTGTCGTAAGCACATTTGCAAGCCCACACGAGCCAATGCTCAAACCAAAGGCTTGCAAAAGAGCTTCCGCCTTTCCTGCCCACGTAACCGCCTTTCAGGACGGTTTATGGTTTGCCCACCCTCAAAAAAACAAAATAAATTTGTGCTTCGTGGATAGGTTGGTGCAGATAGAAGATGACAAAATAATAAAGCTAAATAAATGACAAACAGACGGATATGAATGAACACCAGTTGCCAACACGCGGTATAGTTAATTGCCGGTGCAGTGGGTATTCGAGCGGCACAGCTTGTATCAAAAGTAGTTGTAACTTGATACGGAAGTGCTTCGAAATCGGCAACTAACCATACCGCCAAACGTTAGGCAACATTAAAAAATGACACCAGCGAGCGATATAATGGATGAAAATAAAAAAATATTTGGATTAGAAAAAAACGCCTTTTTTACAGGACTAACAAGTTTTTTCACTGACACATCTACCAAGATGGTATATAGTGTTATGCCTCTATTTTTATTATCGATAGGAGCATCTAAAACAACGATTTCGTTAATTGAAGGAATTGCAGAGAGTACAGCATCTTTATTAAAGGCAATTTCGGGATACTGGAGTGATAAGATTGGAAAAAACAAGCCATTCATGATTATTGGATATGGCATTACAGCCATTATAACTCCTTTATATGCATTAGCAAGAGTACCAATTCAGATTTTATTTTTTCGGTTTTTTGAACGTATTGGAAAAGGATTAAGAGCAGCACCACGAGATAGCCTTATAAGTGGCTCAATTAAAAAAAATGAAGCTGGTAAAACTTTTGGGTTTCAGAAAGCAATGGATAATAG
>JAEWNB010000195.1 GCA_023392945.1 Bacteroidota bacterium | reverse complement strand
TTTCCATTTGAGCTTGCAACTTGCTTCATCCGGATACTGTGCCGAAAAATTTAATAGATTCATTTTTATTCTTTTTCTTGTTAATCCTGCAAAGATAATCTTTTTAGGCGAAATATTGAGTATTCATTTAAATTTAATATGAATTGGGGCATTAGTTTGTTTTACTCTTTTACAAAAATTACGGCTTCTGATAAATTTTATCTCGATTACAAAACTCCCTCCGGAAATATACGTCCGGGTTATATTTCGGAATATCTCGTAGGACAAGAGAGTAGGTCTGTTTTTGATTTGTCAACATCCTACCTTTTTCAATTTCACTCCATTGTTAAACCATTTGTTGAATTTGGAGTTCAATTTAATTTTGTTGATGTTAAAAAGTACATTGCCCTGATTGAAGGTAAGGAATATAATCTTTTGGATTATTATCAAGGTGCTTATTATACTCCTAATTCACAAATGCAAAAATTTGATACGAAATATGGCGGCCCCGGCTTCGGATTTTCTTTTTCAACAGGAATAAAACTTGCATTTAATAAATTTTTCTCGATAGATCCTACTTTTTATTTATCTGCAAGTAGTTTTGGATTAACTGGTTATAAAAATGTTGCATTAAATTATGGTGCTCTTGTTCGTATTTTTATGAGTGACTTGGTTTTTTCAAAATAATTTTTTGAAATCTATTGCAGATTAAAATATTATTTGTACTTTTGCTGCGTAGTTCTGTTTTATCGTTCGAACTATAATATTATTAAATCTATAATATTTTTAACAAAGTTTTTTATATACTTTTTTTTTAAATTAATTATGTTAGATTCTTCAGACAAAAAGCCTAAAAGGAAAAGAATTGCAATATCGGAGATATCCCCTATAGCTACATCTAATGAGAAAAAAATCTCTGCCGGTATTATTGCAAGTAGCGAAAAGCCAGCTCCTCCCCCTGTTAAACAAATAGAGGATTTTTTTAATCATACTGAACCTGAAACCTCTCCTGTGCAAATTACTAGTGATGAACCCCCGGTTTTTGCAAATCCTTTGCCAATAAGTGATAAGGTTAAGCAAAAAAGAAAATCTATTTCTAGTCGAAGTTCAAAAAAAGACTTTTCTCATAATAAAAAATCTTTTGTTTCAGAAAAAAACAACACTACTTCTTTTAAGTATCAAGATAAAGTTGAGTCAGAGAAAAAAATATCTATAATTTTTGACGATCCTTCTATCATTGAAAGCCAAATTGCTTTTAGTTATGATGATCCTGCCATTTTAAAGGATGATCAAGAAATACCAAAAGTTGTAGAAATTGCTGCAATGAATGATGTTTTATTGGATGACTATACTTTTAATGATGAATTACTTGATGATGAAAGTGCTGGATCAGTGAGGTTGAATATAGAAAAAGAACTTTCTTCTAAAGAAGAACCTTTGATTGATAACTCTAAAGCTGATGAACCGCTTTTTATTGGACAAGTTCCTGTAGATTTACCTGAGTCTGCTGAAAATACTAAAATGCTTGAAGAACAATGGGAGATGATTGCTCAGGCAAATTTTGACGGCTCTGTCGTGGCTGAAGGTGTCTTGGAAATTTCTAATGAATCTTGTGGCTTTTTACGGTCTTCAGATTATAATTATCTTACTTCTCCTGATGATATTTATGTTTCAATGTCCCAAATTAAACTTTTTGGACTTAAAAATGGTGATACTATTAAAGGTGTTATTCGCCCTCCAAAAGAAGGGGAGAAATTCTTTCCGTTAACTAAAATAAATAAAATTAATGGTCGTAAACCTGAGGAAATCAGGGATAGAATTCCGTTTGATTATTTGACTCCTATGTTTCCTGATGAGAAAATTAAACTTACAGGACATCCCGGAGATAATATCTGTACCCGTGTTATTGATTTATTCGCTCCAATTGGAAAGGGACAACGGGGTTTGATTGTCGCTCAACCTAAAACAGGTAAAACTGTTCTTTTGAAAGAAATTGCAAATGCTATTTCTTATAATCATCCGGAAATTTATCTGATTATTTTATTGATCGATGAGCGGCCTGAAGAGGTTACTGATATGCAACGAAGTGTTAAAGCTGAAGTTATTTCTTCTACTTTTGATGAACCGGCAGAACGCCATGTAAAAATTGCAAATGTTGTTCTTGAAAAAGCTAAAAGAATGGTCGAATGTGGTCATGATGTTTGTATTTTACTTGATTCTATTACAAGATTAGCGCGTGCTTTTAATACGATGGCCCCTGCTTCTGGAAAAGTATTGTCAGGCGGAGTGGAAGCTAATGCCCTTCAAAAACCTAAAAGATTTTTTGGAGCTGCCCGTAATGTTGAAAATGGTGGTTCACTCACTATTATTTCAACTGCCCTTATAGATACAGGCTCTAGAATGGATGAGGTTATTTTTGAAGAGTTTAAAGGAACGGGAAATATGGAACTTCAATTGGATAGAAAACTCTCTAATAAGAGAATATACCCTGCTGTTGACCTTGTTGCTTCCAGTACTCGAAGAGATGACCTTCTCCAAACTCCGGAAACTCTTCAGAAAGTATGGTTCCTTCGCAATCTCTTGTCCGATAGAACAACAATAGAAGCAATGGAGTTGATTAAAGATAAAATGCAATTAACTAAAACTAATGAGGAATTTCTGATTTCTATTAATAGTTAGCTCATTTATTACAATTGAAAAAACGTATTCTTTTCATAATAAACACTTATGCCGGAAATAAGCAATTCCGTAATGTTGAAAATGTTATTAATGGTGTTATTAATAAAACATTTTTTGATCATTCTATTGTGTATACTCAATATAAAGGAAATGCTTTTGAATTATCAAAAGATGCTGTTAAACAAAATTTTGATGTAGTGGTTGCAGTTGGTGGAGATGGTACAATTAATGAAGTTGCTTCAGCATTAGTTGATACTCAGACAGCATTGGCTATAGTGCCTTCAGGCTCTGGAAACGGGCTGGCTTATCATCTTCGAATTCCGATTAATCTTAAGAAATCTATTAATATTATTAATGATTTGCATTATGAAAAAATAGATGTCTGTAAACTCAATGAGTCTTTTTTATTTAGTGTTGCCGGGGTGGGGTATGATGCAAAAGTGGCTTTCGATTTTAACCATGGAAAAGGACGCGGAATGGATGCCTATTTTAAAGCTATCTTGAAAAATTATTTTACTTTTAAATCAGAAAATTATATCGTTCAATATGATGGTAATGAAATAGAAAAAAATGCTTTCTTTATTACCTTTGCCAATTCATCCCAATGGGGTTATAATGTTAAAGTTGCTCCTCATGCTTCTATTCAAGATGGATTGCTTGATGTTTGTTTTTGTACTAAGCCCGAAACAATTACCCTTTCTCCTTTTGTTATTAAATTGTTGACAGATAGAATTGATGAATCTCGCGAAATGCAGTATTTACAATGTAAGAATTTGTCTATCAAAACAAAAAATAATAATCCTATTTATTTGCATATTGATGGTGATGCTGTTGAACCTGTTTCTGAAATTATGATTCAGATCATTCCACGGGCTCTTAATGTGCTTACTCAAAGATTAATATAAATTATCTTAGGATTTCAGACTATTAAGATTTTTCTTAAATCTTATTTTGTTAGAACATGAAACAACTCTTCTAGCCCAATTCCCTCTTTATGCTCAGGGGAGTGTTTGATGCCCATTTTTTCAGCCATCTGTTTCATCTCGCCAATTTTTGCATCTGCAATAATTTTCCCATGATTAATGATAATAACCCTGTCACATACCGCTTCAACTTCTTGCATTATATGAGTGGATAGTAATACCGTTTTGGTTTTACCGCATTTTTTGATAAGATCCCTTATTTCAATCAATTGATTCGGGTCAAGCCCTGTTGTGGGTTCATCTAATATCAATACTTCAGGATCATGAATCAACGCTTGTGCCAATCCAACCCTTTGCTTATATCCTCTTGATAATGCTCCTATTTTTTTATGCTTTTCAACTTCAAGTCCTGTCATGCTTATAACATGGTCTATTTGTTCCTTTTTATTCTTAATCTTATGAATTCCTGCAATAAATTCTAGAAATTCAACTACATACATGTCATAATACAAGGGGTTAACTTCTGACAGATAACCGATTTTTTTCCTCAATTCTAAAGAATCATTCCAAATATCAAGTCCGCATACTGAAACATCTCCTTCAGTAGGAGGCAAAAAACAGGTTATAATTTTCATCATTGTTGATTTTCCGGCTCCGTTTGGGCCTAAAAAACCTACTATTTCTCCTTTTTTTACTTCAAAACTTACATTCTTTAATGCGTATTGCTTCCCGAATAATTTTGAAACATTTTTTACAACTATTGACATATTTTGATATTTGACGGCAAAAGTACAAAAAAAGTATCTTCTTTTTTAATGATTTTTTTTTGCCCTAAATAAAGTTTTTTTCTTTTTGATACCAAAGTAACAGTAAAAAAGTTCAAGGGATTACATGTTTTTGAGTAATAAAAGTTATCTTTGCCTTTCTTAAATAAATCAAGATTTAATGAAAGATATAGCTATTTTTATTTTATCTAAAATCAAGAAAATTAGTCTTTTGTTACTCTTGCTTTTTATCTTTATATTTAATCTTAAGGGGCAGTTTTATAACGGCTCTCAAATCTCTTTCGGTAAAAATAGAGTTCAATATCAAAAATTTAATTGGACCTATTACAGAACTGAACAGTTTGATGTCTATTTTTATCCAACCGGAAAAGAATTAGCTGACTATACTTTACATAAAGTGCCGGATTTTATTAGCGAAATCGAAAAATTGCTCAATTTTTCGTCTTATAAAAAATTACAATTTATTGTTTATAATACTCAATCAGATTTTCGCGAATCTAATTTTGCTTTTGATAATGAGGATTTTTATAACCAAGGTGGTGTTACTAATATTTATGGAACTAAAATCTATTTATATTTCGATGGAAATCATGCCCATTTTGACAAAATGATACGCAGTGGTATAATGAATATCTATGCGCATCTTTTGGTTGAAGGGCAAAATGTTGCTTCAAACATCTCTTCGGAATCCTTGCTGAATATCCCTATGTGGTATTATAGCGGACTTGCTTCTTATTATGCTGAAAATTGGAATAGCGAATTGGACGCTTTTGTTAAAGACGGGATTTTAACTCAACGGTTTGCCAATTTTGATCAACTTTCTTTGGTTGAGGCTGCCTATGCCGGACATTCTTTTTGGAAGTTTATTGTTGATAAATATGGCCCAAATGCTATCGCTAATATTCTTTATTCTACTCGTTCTTCTAAAAATTTTGAAAGAGGATTCTATTATGTTACGGGAGTCGAGTATAAAAAACTTTTGGTTGATTGGTATAGATATTACTATGTTATCTATAAAAAAGATACAAAAAGAAATCTTCCCGAAAACAACGGTATTGTAAAGAATCCTAAAAAAAAGGATTATAGTCAGATTACGCTTTCTCCGGACGGAGAAAGCTTTGCATTTGTATCTAATGATGCCGGTCAGGTGAAAATTTGGCTGAAAACTGCCTCAATGAATAAACCTAATGTGATATTTAAACATTTTCAAAAAATTGAAGATAATCCAGACCTCTCTTTTCCTTTATTGGCATGGCATCCGGATGGTCATATTCTCGGTTTCACATTCGAAGAAAAGGGGAGATGCTATTATTATCCTTTTTTGATTGAAACTGGCAAATTGGGAAAAAAGTTACTCGTTGATGTTGAAAAAATTACTGATTGGTCTTATTCTGATGATGCTCAATTGTTACTTTTTTCGGGTTTTAAAAATGGACAATCTGATATTTTTATTTATAGCTTTTTGTCTCGATCTATTCTTAATATTACGAATGATTTTTTTGATGATTTTCAACCAAAATTTATTTATGATCAAAAGAAAATAATTTTTTCTTCGAATAGAAATAAGGATACAATTGCCTTGAAAGACAATTTTTATAATACAGTATCGGGTTCTTCTTACGATTTATTCATATATAATTATATTGATAAAGACCCGGTTTTGTTTAGAGTAACGAATACTCCAAATGCAAATGAAAATGCTGTCTGTGAAGTTTCTGATAAGGAAATTATTTTTTTAAGCGATGAATCTGGTATTACAAATCGATATTTAGCCAGATTTGATAGCACTATTTCTAAAATTGATACCGTAATTCATTTTGTCTACTTGGCTAAATCTTTTCCCCTTACAGATAATGCTTATTCTTTTTTTGAACAGGATTATTTTAAAAATTCTGACTCAGTTGCTTCTATCATTTTGTATAAAGGTTCTAAGCGAATTTATAAGACCCCTTTATCACTTTTTCCCGTTAATAATATCTTGCTTGCTTCTGCTTTTAAACAACAACTTGATTATAATAAACAAATAAATGATAGTTTAAATGCTATTATTAAAACTAAAGGGAAGGACGCATATTCAAAATATGGTTTCTACCAACTTCATCTATCTGATATTGCCGGGAATAATAATCCTGATTCAATTAGAAAAGTTAATGCTATTCAGATGACAGAAAATTTTGATGAGGGAGATTTATCCAATAATGTTTTTACCAGAAATTATTATGTTCAATATAGTTTGAATAAGTTAATCACTCAAGCTGACTTTAGTTTTCTGAATACATCATATCAACAATATACAGGAACTGAAGACCCAATTTATTTAAATACAGGTTTTAATGCCCTGTTAATGGTGAGTATTCAGGATCTTTTCGAAAATTACCGAATTACCGGTGGATTCAGACTATCTTTCGATTTGTCAGGGAATGAGTTTATGTTGAGTTATGAAGATTTGTCGAGGCGCTTTGATCATCAAATTGTTTTATATAGGCAATCAATTAAATCTAATTATAATGATTATGTTTATAAGCAGAGGTCTAACAGTCTTTTTTATATAATAAAATATCCTTTTAATAAAACTAATAGTGTTAGACTTACTTTTACCGGGCGTTATGAGAGATATATTATGGGAGCTTTGAGTGATGTTTCTCTTAAGGCTAAAGATGAAAATCATTTGTGGTCAGGGGTTAAACTTGAATATATTTTTGATTCAGCCAAGGAATTATCCCCTAATTTATGGAAAGGTACGAAGTTTAAAATTTTTGCTGAATTTGAATACCGTCTGGAAAAGGATGATAGAACCCTCTTGGTGGTGGGATTGGATCTGAGAAAATCTGTCAAGCTATACAGAAATATGATTTGGGCTTCAAGATTTGCTGCCAGTACAAATACGGGATCTGCCAGATTGGTCTATTTTATGGGGGGCGTTGATAATTGGTTGTTGGCTAAGTTTAACAGTAATTTTGATGTCGATGCTTCAAAGAATTATGCTTATCAGACTTTGGCAACCAGTATGCGCGGGTTTGAACAAAATATACGAAATGGGACTTCTTTTTTCCTGCTTAGTAGTGAATTAAGAATCCCTTTTGTCCAAATGATTGCTAATAGAAAATTATCTTACAATTTCTTGAATTCATTACAATTTGTGATATTTGGAGATTTTGGGACTGCCTGGACCGGACTGACTCCTTATTCTGAGGAGAATTGCCTCTATTCTCGTTATATTACCAGTGGAACTATTTCTGCAGTTGTGAAACGTCAAATAGAACCTCTTGTCGGTGGATTTGGAATAGGTCTTAGAACTCAATTGCTTGGGTATTTTTTACGATTTGATTATGCTTGGGGAGTTGAAGATTATAAGATTTATAATCCTAAAGGTATTTTTATGTTTTCTATTGGATTTGATTTCTAAAAAAAAAGGAGTTGAATTTCAACTCCTTTTTTCATTTAATTTATAATCACTTTTTTAGTACCGGAACCTGATTCAGTAATTATCTTTACAAAGTAGACACCTGATTTTAAATTATCTGAAGATATCGTTACAAAATTTGAACTATATGTTTGCTCAAATACTTTTTGAGATGATATGTTATAGATTTCCACTTTGTTTATTTGCTGAGAAGATATATTAATATTATCTTTTGTGGGATTTGGATAAATAGAAATTTCTATTTCTTTATTTTCATTTATGGAAACAGTAAAGTTAACATTAATATCAAGTACAATTGATGAATTGAAAAAGTCATTGGAATGAATATGAATTTTTCCTGATTTTTGATCATTGGGTTGAATATCATCAGCTCCTAAATTAATTGTAATGTTTTTAGAAGAATTGCTATTGATAGATCCGGAAGTAGGAGAAATACTCATCCATGGGTTAATTGGAGTTCCATCAATATGAACCCAAATATTCCACGCATAGGGCAAAGTGGGATTATTATATGATAATCTGTTCCAAGATGCATCTGTTTTGTACCAATTGCCATAATAACCGGAAATAGAATTGTCGCAACCAATACTGGAAACTCCTTCATAGCCGGGGGCAACTGTATAACTAAACCCAACCCAAAAATCGCTTCCGTCAATTAGTACAGGATTAGTTAATTGTACTTGATTTTTCCCATTAACAGGAGTAAAAATTTGTTCATAAATTATTTCTCCGGGGCCGGGAACTTCTATATTTCCCATAGTTGCAACTATAATTTTTGCTTCTGCAATTCCCATTACTGAAAATAAGGTGACATCAATTTGATTGATTGTTCTCCCGATATGTTCTTGAATGTTCTCGGATGGAAAACCTATGGCTGCAGCTATTTCTGTTGCTTCGCTAAATACTATACTGGTGTTATTATCCCCGCAATAATATAATGTGTCACTTCCAATACTTGTTGGATCAGGATCAGGAATGTTATAAGTGGGAATAATTCTGTATTGTAAAGTGGTCCCACCGTTGTTATTTATGGTGAACTGATGAGATCCCCCAGTCTGATAATTGACTGTTTCGTTAATTATCGAATCTGAATTAACTTCAATTTCTGGAAGTTCGGCAGGAACAATTTCAGTAAAAATAAAATTATCAATAAAATAATCCCCACTGCCAGTAGGGGATGCAGAATAAAAATTGAGAGAACCTAATTGACAAATTCCGTTGGTGTCATTATCCACATAATGGAAAGGCCAGGATGCAATAACGGTATTATCTATAATAATATTGATGGTGTCACTATTCAGATCAATATTTCCCTCAATACCAAACCAATTGTTTTCAGGATAGTTGAAATTATAAGTTGTACCTCCGGCTAAAATATAACCTGTACTGTCATTTGAAAAATAACATTCAAAAGCCCACTGAATTCCCGGATTATAATAATGTTGAATATTAAAATATCCACCCGGACTTGATGAAGGAATAAACATATCAAATTTTATCTCAAAACTTCCGGTTGTCTGATTCGAAAATTTATAAATAATGTCACTTGAAGTGTTGATATGTAGCGAGTTGGGTGAGGAACTGGAATGAGTATTTGCAATGGGAGCATCTTCAACACCCCCTGCAATGTGACTCCAAGTGTCCCAATCAACATGGTTTTGTTGTACCAATAATTGCCCGCTAATGTAGCTGTCAAAATTATCACTAAATAAAATTGTTTGTGCTTTGGGGAATATTGCTACAAAAATAATGAATACAGAAAATAAAAGATTTTTCATGGGTTTATTTTTTTATTTTTTTTGTTTGCAAATCTAATAATATTTTTATACATTTTTACTATTTTTATTTTTTTTTGTAAAAAAAACAGCTTTATTTATTAATATTGATAATGTCTATAATATAAAATACTTATTATCAATGAGTTGCTTTGGTCTTTTTAATCATCATAAAGGCTTATATTTCAGAAAATTCATGGTATATTTTCTGAATTTATAGTTCCTGTTTAATGGGTGGTTTAAAAGCAAGTTATCTATGAAAAAGTTATTTATGATTTGATTATTATAGAAAATCCGATTATTTTAGGTGATTTAAGGACGCATCGATAAACCATATAATAATATTATGTTTTTAATCTAATAAATGGAAAACCATTTTTTATTGGCTTTCCATTTTATTAGTAAAATATCAATTCTATTCGTCTTCTTTGTTTTCAGCCTCGTACTTCTTAATGATATCGTTCTGGACTTCAGCAGGAACTTGTTGATAATCTGAAAATTTCATTCCATAAGAGGCACGTCCACTTGTAATAGAACTTAATGTGGTTGAGTATTTATTCATTTCTGCTAAAGGAACTTTTGCGCGTATAGTTTGAAATTCTCCTTCGCTATCCATTCCCATTACTACACCTCTCCTTCCTTGAAGATCAGTCATTACATCACCCATTCTATCAGAGGGAACAAATACTTCAACATCATATATAGGCTCTAGAATTTTAGGTCCGGCATTTTTGAATGCTTCTCTGAATGCTTGGCGGGCAGCTAATTTAAAAGATAATTCGTTGGAATCAACAGGGTGCATTTTACCATCATATACGTTAACAACAATATCGCGAGCATATGAGCCTGTTAATGGACCTTCTTCCATTTTTTCCATAATTCCTTTTAAGATGGCAGGCATGAAACGTGCATCAATAGCACCTCCAACGATACAGTTGTTAAAGATAAGTTTTCCGCCCCATTGTAAATCATAAGAGTCTGTTCCACGTATCGGATATTTGGTCTGATTTGGCATACCCTCATAATAGGCTTCAATTAACATGTGTACTTCTCCAAATTGTCCGGCACCACCGGATTGCTTTTTGTGACGATACATGGCTTCAGCAGATTTTGTAATGGTTTCTCTATATGGAATTTTGGGAGCAATTAATTCAATTTCTACTTTGTTGATTTTTTCTATAGACCATTTTATTAAATTCATTTGCTGTTCACCTTGACAGGATAAAATAATCTGTTTTAATTCTTTAGAATATTCTACGAGAAATGTTTTATCTGTTTTAGCTATTTCTGATAAAATTGCCCCTAATTTTTCATCGTCAGTATTGCTTTTTGCTTTTATAGCAGTACGAAATTTTGGATCGGGATATATCGTTTGCTCAATTATGTCATCTCCAGCTTTAACCAAGGTGTTCCCGGTTTGAGTACTTCTTAGTTTAATCGTGGCAACAATATCTCCTGCACATGCCTTTTCAGTTTTTTCCCTGTTTTTACCGGCTATACATAGTAATTGTGATAATCTTTCTTTATTGTTGGTGTTTGGATTGTATAAATCCATTGCTTCCGTTATTTCTCCGGAATATATTTTCATAAAGGATACTTCTCCTAAATGTTGTTCAATAGCTGTCTTGAAAACATACGCCATTGTTGAATCTGAACTTTTACAAGTTAAAACTTTTCCTGATACAGTCTTAACGCCTGTACTTTCATCAGGGGATGGACAGTTGCTTTTGATGAAATCCATTAATCGGGTTACTCCTTGATCGTTCTTTGCTGCAATGCATAAAACCGGAAAAGTGCCCCGATGAGCAATGCCTAAACGGAGTCCCTTTGAAATTTCTTCTTCAGTAAGGGAACCCTCTTCGAAGAATTTATTCATGAGCTCTTCATCGTTTTCAGCAGCGGCTTCTATGATTGTATTCCGCATTTCTTCAGCTTTTGATTGTTCACCGGCAGGAATATTCTCTACTATCATCTTGCCCCCACCCACAGGGAATTTTAAAAGTTTCATCTTTAATAAATCTATTACAGAATCAAAACCAATTCCACAATTTACAGGATATTGCAATGGAAGAACACTGCCACCGAAATAATGCTTTAGTTCATGAATGATTTCATCATATTTAGCCTTTTCATGATCTATTTGGTTGATTACAAATACAACAGGAGTTCCCATTTTTTTTGTCCAACGCCATTGTATTTCTGCCCCAACATCAATACCATTTTGTGCATTTAATACCATCAATGCTGTGTCAGCTACCCTCATTGAACATATTGTCTCTCCAATGAAATCATCAAATCCAGGACAGTCAAGCATGTTGATTTTGATGCCATCATATTCTGAATACATTACTGTTGCATAAATAGATTGTTGTCTTTCCAATTCCAATTCCCTGTAATCTGAAATAGTATTTTTGTCTTCAACACTACCACGTCTGCTGATAACACCTCCATGAAAAGCAATTGTTTCAGCCAAAGTGGTTTTTCCTACTCGGTTTCCTCCAATAATGGCAACATTTCTAATTTCTTTAGTTTGATAAACTTTCATTGTTGATTTTAATTCTTTGATTTATACAGTATTATTAATAATTCTAAATTGGCTGCAAAAATACATTTTTTTTTTATTCAATGTTATTTATTCTTTTCCAGTTGACTAAATATTATGTTTTTTTTTGATTTTTTCTCCAATATGAAGATAAGATTATGGGTCTATTTTGGATTTAAGCATCATGCCTCACTTCGTTCACCATTTTGGGTTTTTGCTACAATCAATAGTTAATTTTTGCTCTTCTCTATTGATATATTTTTCAAATTATATTTTTTGATTTTTTACTGTATCTTTGCGGCTCTTTTTGTTATGATTTAATGCATTTGAATTTAAAAGGATTATTGCTTTCATTGAATACCCCCGTTGTTATGGGTGTTGTGAATTATAATGATGATTCTTTTTATGATGTTAGCCGTTCTGTTTCAGAAAAGTCTCTTTTGGCTAATGTTTCACAAATGCTTGAAGAGGGTGCTGATATTATTGATTTGGGAGCTGTTTCTACACGCCCGGGAGCTATCGAAATTGAGGAAGATTTTGAATTTTACAAAATTAAATCAGCACTTAAATTAATTCTTGACTCTTATCCAAATGCTCGTATTTCTGTCGATACTTGGCGTGCTTCAGTTGCCGAAATGGCATTGTCAGAAGGAGCTGCAATGATAAATGATATCTCTGGTGGTACTTTCGATGAGAATATGTTTGCTGTTATTGCCAAACATAATGCACCCTACTGCCTTATGCACACTTCTGCTAAACCTCATCTGATGCAACAGTGTATTTCTTACAATAATATTATAGCTGAAATGCTCCAATTTTTTGGGAATAAAATCAATGACTTAAAATCACTTGGGGTTAATGATATTGTTGTTGACCTTGGATTTGGTTTCGGTAAATCTTTAGACCAAAATTACTTTTTGTTGAATAATCTTCAGGCCTTTACTACACTAAATCTTCCTTTATTGGTTGGAATATCCAGAAAATCAATGATCTATAAATTTTTAGATGTTTCTCCAAACGATGCGTTAATTGGAACTACTGTCTTACATGTTTTTTCTTTGATGAAAGGGGCAAATATTCTTCGAGTTCACGATGTTAAAGCTGCGAAGGAAACTATTGCTTTGATTGGGAAATTAAATGAACATCCTTTTTCTTAATGTTTTTTATATGAAAAATCTTTTTTTTATCTTTTGTCTGTTCTTTTCAGCTTCTCTTTTAGCTCAAATACCATCTAATTACTATAATAGTGCTTTCGGAAAAAAAGGGTATCAACTACGAGTAGCTTTACATTCCATTATTGATGATCATAATGTGTTGTCATACAACTCCCTATGGACTCATTTTTATTTAACGGACGACAAACCCAATGGAAAAGTTTGGGATATGTATTCCGATATTCCTTCCGGAACACCTGCCTATAGTTTTAGTTTTGGTGATGACCAATGCGGTAATTATAGTGTTGAAGGAGACTGCTACAACAGAGAACATTCTCTTCCCAAAAGTTGGTTTGGAGATATAGCTCCTTTAAATTCTGATATTTTTCATATTTATCCAACAGATGGATATGTAAATAATCGTCGTGGAAATTCTCCCTTTGGCGAAGTGGATAACCCAACTTGGATAAGCACTAACGGCTCAAAATTGGGAAATTGTTCTTTCCCGGGTTACACCGGTATTGTTTTTGAACCTATTGACTCTTATAAAGGGGATTTCGCAAGAAGCTATTTTTATATGGCTACCCGTTATATGGATTCTAATTTAGGGGAAGAATCTCAGTCCATGTTTATCGGATCTGATTTTAAATCATGGGCTTTGAATATGTTGATTTCATGGAATATCCTTGATCCGGTTAGTCAAAAAGAAATTGACCGTAATAATCAGGTA
The DNA here is from genome assembly GCA_023392945.1 of Bacteroidota bacterium. Lineage (GTDB taxonomy): Bacteria > Bacteroidota > Bacteroidia > Bacteroidales > WCHB1-69 > JAGVVH01. Next base: position 44,223 of record JAEWNB010000195.1, on the reverse strand, counting down.
TATCTGATTCAAAATAATAGAAATCCATTTATTGATTATCCTGAATTGGTGGGGAAAGTATTTGGAAGCGATTCTGTATCTCCTTTTTATCCCAATGCAATTTCTGTTTTTGATCTTAATAACCAATTTCTTGTTTATCCAAATCCCGCAAAAGATATGTTTTATATAACTAACAATTCTTTGTCTATTGATGAACTGCTAATTTGTGATCTATTTGGGAAAATTGTATTGAATATTGGTGAAATATCGAATCCCATTATAGAAGTTTCTACAGAGAATCTTGCATCTGGGATTTACGTTGTGAAAATTGTACATGATAAATTAGTTCAAATCCGTAAAATAGTTATTTATTAAAATGGCAATTATTAGAATTACAAAACAGTTTTCTTTTGAAATGGCACATGCTCTGATAGGATATGATGGACTTTGTAAAAATATCCATGGTCATTCCTATCATTTTGATGTTACAGTTAAAGGAATCCCAAACTATGATAACTTTTCTCCCAAAAAGGGAATGTTGATGGATTTTGTTGACTTAAAAATGATTGTTAATCATGAAATCATTAATCGTTTTGATCATGCTTTGGTAATCTCTCAAAATACTGACCCTGAACTTATTAGCTCCCTTAATAAGAATTACGAAAATATATTGTTGGTACCTTATCAACCTACTTCTGAGAATCTTATCGCTGATTTTGCAGAGAGACTTCAAAAAAAGCTGCCTCCTCATGTGCAGCTTTTTTCGTTAAGGCTTCGTGAAACCGACAAATCTTATGCCGAATGGTTTGCCGAAGATAACCCAAAATAAAATTCTGAAAATTATTTTTTTTCTGAAGGCATTTTAATATTGGATCCGCAATCTTTAACAATCATTTCATACCATTTGTCAGAGTATCTTGGTTGATCAGGAAATTCACACTGAGGCTTTGCTGTATTTGTTTTCAGGAATTTTCCGTCTTTTTCTTTCTTAACGTTTCCATCATTATATTTTACAAGCAAATATTCATAGAGTTTGTTCCACTCTTTGCATACCAGTTTGGCCTTTTCCTTTGAATAGAAATTTATTTTTTGCTGCCCTGCAGCAGGATTGGTATTGAAAAGATTTGCCATTTCTTTTTCCATTTGAAGTATATCATTCACAAAACCTGTTTCCATCTTTTTCTGTAAAGCCTTAATAGGAACAATCATATCTTTATAACGGCTATATGCCATATTGCTTACTTTGGTAAATGTCCAGAATGCAGCAGTTGGAGAGTAATCAACCATGGAGCCGTTTCCTTCCCTAAATTCTTCAGGTATTTCTGTTATTCCACAAAACATAGGTACATAACAATTACTGCCTGCATCGTCTACTCCAAACCAAAAAACTCCTCCAAATTTATCAGGTAACCAATTTCTTGCCTGAGCAACAAATGAAAATCCTGTCTGTTGGGTTGCAGTTGCCCTTTCATGCAAGTAGTTTTCACCATTTAATTCCCAATTCATTGGTCTCCAGCGATAAGGACATTCAAATGGTCCTGCTCCCAAATCTTTTGTCATATCCATAGAAGTCCCTTCATAGTGGTCTCTCATCAATTGCATCACTTCCTGAATGGAAATAAGATGATCGGGTTTAATCCATAATGGCATCCTGTGTGATAGATTATCCCCTCTGGCATAATCTTCGTATTGGGCCATTAATGCTGGATTACAACGGTAAAATGCAGTCCATACTCTTGCTTCACATCCTCTTGCTGCTCCGAAATCAATAGGACAGTATGCATCGCAGAAACTAAATCCGGCATCGGGTGCTTTAGGATCATAATATCCTTTTAATTTTGCAAATGAAATTATATCCCACGCATATACTGTTTCAATTTCCGGATTAAAAATCTTGGCAATTTCTTTGCTGGTAATTGATTTTATTCCGTCACTTAAAGGGAAAGTGGTAATCCTTGCCTGATTTGCATGTCCACAAATATAGCCGTCCGGAATTCTTCTGGCTACCCAAACAGCTCCCTTTGACCATCCTTTGATTATTTTTCCCTTGGCGTCTTTCATTTCCTGCCCTTTTCCAATAATTTCAAAAATCCAAGCCTCATTAGGGTCTATTATCGAAAATGATTCACCCTCGCTAGTGTATCCATAAGAATTGATTAGTTCGCTCATTACTTTGATAGCTTCACGAGCATTTTTTGCTCTTTGAAGAGTGATGTATATGAGAGACCCGTAATCTATCATTCCGGGCGAATGCCATAATTCTTCACGACCACCATAAGTGGTTTCTCCAATTGATAGTTGATGTTCATTCATATTGCCTACAACTGAATAGGTGTGGAGTGCCTGTGGAATTTGTCCCAATTTTTCTCCAGTATCCCATTCGATGATATCCATCATTGTGCCGGCGGGATAGTCGGCAGCAGGTCTGTAATATAATTCCCCATACAAAGTATGAGAGTCGGCAGCATAAGTAACCATGCATGATCCATCTTTACTTGCACCTTTGGTAATGATAAAATTTGTACAAGCAATTAACTGAGAACTTACCATTGTAAAAACTACAATGGTAATGAATAAGAAGTTTTTTTTCATAAATATAAATTATCTTGTTATGGCAAAATGAGTAATGTTAGGTATAATCAACAACGGCATAGGAGTTGTATTCAATACCTGTCGGGTTGTTGTTCCAAGCCAGAAATCTGAAAATTCTTGCTCTTCCTCCCGCATGATAATCATAAGATTGACATCTAATTTTTTTGCAAAATCCACAACCTCTTTAGAAATATTTCCCTTGATTTCAAGAGAAGTCCAATCGTGCCTTATATTTGCTTGTTCAAGCATTCTCATGGCATGACCAAGTTGAACAGAAACAATATGTTTTGTCTCTGGTTGTTCGGAAATTAAGCCTAATAGTAATATTTTTGCAGAAAATACTTTTGCAAATTTCATGGCATATTTCATTTTTTGCAAAGTTTCAAAACTAGTGTCAATAGGAACTAGTATTTGTGTTAAATCACGGTTGATCTGAATGCCTTCCCGTAAAACCATAACAGGAACAGGACTCATTGATACTATTTTAAATGCATTACTTCCAACAAACATTTCTTCAAATCCTGACGCCCCATGAGTCCCAATTACTATCAGTGAATCAGGTAAGTTTGAAGCATATTTAATCATCTCATTTGCTGGTTTCCCTTCTAAAATAACACTACGTGCTTCACTTTTAGGGGCTTCTGCCTTGCAGTCTTTTAATAGTTCATTTAATTTTGTTTGTACAATTTGCAAAACATGGTCTTTGATATCTGTTTCAATTATCTTTGTAGTACTGGGACTTTTAACCCAAATAAGATGTAATGCACCACCAGATTTAAGAGAAATTGCAACGGCATGTTTTAATGCATTAATTGAATTTGGTGAAAAATCAATTCCAACAATAATATTTTTCATATTTATTTGTTTTATGTTTTTGAATTTGCTGACAAAGATATAAAAAAAATATTTTATTTGTATGACTTCCGAAAGGTTTTTAATTATTAAAATAGTATTTTTGCATGTTTAAAGTTGTTAGAATAATTTTTTTCTTATAATTTGATGGTTAACTATAATTTTTTAATGGATGAATTCTAAAATATCTTTATTTTTTTCTCTTCTTTTACTGATTCCTTCTTTTTTATTTGCTCAGCAATATGATGATGGAAAAAAATATGTTGATACTGCTACTTCTATGTTCTGGACAGGTGCTAATTTCTCCTATCAACTCCCTGCCGGAGAACTGGCAAAGAAATTTCATGGAAATTTTAATATTGGGACAGGTTTTACTTACAAAACATTTCATAACTGGACTTGGGACCTGAATTTTAATTATCTTTTTGGGGCCAATATTGATGATCCCGCTTCAGTACTGGGTGATATTGTAAATTCTAACGGAGATGTTATTGATGGAAATGGTTTGAAAGCTACAATCTATTTGGAAGGACGCTATTGGAATTTAGGGTTTGGCGTTGGAAAAGTTATTCCTGTTAATAGATGGAAAAACTCCGGAATTTGGATTCGTACTGGGTTCGGTTTTTTTCAACATAAAATACATATTTCAGACCCGGACAACCAAGTATCTCAACTTTTGGGGAACTATAAAAAAGGATATGATCAACGTTCCTCAGGATTCTGTATGTCTCAGTTTGTGGGTTATCTATTTATGCAGAAAAGACGTGTAGCCAGTTTTTATGCTGGAATTGAAATAACTGAATTATGGACAAAACCCGATAGAAATTATATTTTTATTATTGGTCCTACTGATAATATTCCTTATAAGTTTAGTGCTCTTTTTGGACTTAAAATAGGTTGGATTGTTCCTCTATATGAAAAGAAAAAAGTGACAACTTTCTATAAATATTAAAATGAGATTCTTTTATACACTCGTAATATATCTATATAAATTTGGGTTATGGATTGCCTCTCCTTTTAATAGTAAGGCAAGGCTTTGGTGTGAGGGAAGAAAAAATGTATTCACATTTCTTAAAAATAATTGTTCCGAAAAAAAATTAATCTATTGGGTACATTGTGCTTCCCTGGGAGAATTTGAACAAGGAAAACCCCTAATTCTAAAATTGAAAGAAAAAATTCCCGGGATAACTATATTGGTTACTTTTTTTTCTCCTTCAGGCTTTGAAGTGAAAAAAAATGACCCGGTTGCAGATATAATTTCTTACCTCCCAATTGATACTCCTCATAATGCAAAGAGATTTATTGAAATTGTTAATCCAAAGGTTGTTATTTTTGTAAAGTATGAATATTGGTACAATTATATGGACACCCTATATAATTTAAAAATACCATTTTATTATATATCTGCTATTTTTAGACCTTCGCAGCATTTTTTTAAAACTTATGGCAAATGGTTTGCTGATCAACTAAAAAAGGCTTCCTTTTTTTTCGTTCAAAATGAAGAATCAAAGTCGTTGCTTAATTCAATAGGTATAGATAAAGTTGAAATTACGGGGGATACTCGTTTTGATAGAGTTTTTGCAATAGCCTCTAAATCATATCAGTTGGATTTTGTTCTTGATTTTAAAAGTAATAAAAAGTTGATCGTAGCCGGTAGTACTTGGGAACCTGATGAATATTTATTACTCCAACTTTTGGATGCACATAATTGTAATTTTAAATTAATTATTGCTCCTCACCTTATTGATCAAAATCATATTGATAATATTGTAAATAATTTTTCATCTTATAAGGTATTACGCTTTTCAGAGTGCGATAGACAGGATTTGTCAAAATATCAGGTTCTGATAATTGATTCAATTGGTCTTTTGAGTAAAATTTATAAGTATGCTGATTATTCTTATATCGGAGGTGGTTTTGAAACCGGGTTACACAATATTCTTGAACCCGCCGTTTTTGGGACCCCTCTCTTTTTCGGACCTCATTATAAGAAATTTTATGAAGCAACTGAACTCGTGAGATTGGGGGTAGCTTTCCCGGTTCATAATTTCTCAGAAATGAATTCTTCACTTACAAAGTTAGATAGCGATTTTGAATACTACAATAATGTGTCAGCTATTTGTAAACAATTTGTTTATAGTAATTTAGGTTCTTCTGATAAAATTTTTAATTTATTAAATTCTGTTATCTATGAGTGATTTTACAATTAAATATTCGGATATTGTCGCAGCTCAAAGAACTTTATCCGGCATTACAAAAAATACGACCCTCTTGACTTCTAAGTCATTTTCTCAGATGGCGGAATGCAATATGTATATGAAACTTGAAAATCTGCAAACTACCGGTTCATTTAAAGTCAGGGGAGCATATAATAAAATCGCTAATTTGGATAAGAATGCAATAAAACGCTCTGTTGTTGCTGCTTCAGCCGGGAATCATGCTCAAGGAGTTGCTTATTCATCTACAAAACTTGGAATTAAAAGTACAATTTTTATGCCCTCTTTTACGCCCCCTCTGAAAGTTATTGCTACTCGGTCATATGGGGCTAATGTTATCTTGTCGGGAGACTCTTTTGATGATGCTTTTGAGGCTTCTCAGATATATTGTAAGGAAAATAATGCAACCTATATTCATCCTTTTAATGACCCTTTTGTAATAGCAGGACAAGGAACAATCGGCATTGAAATCTTCAACCAGTTACAAGATGTTGATATTATTGTTGTCCCTATTGGCGGCGGCGGACTAATCAGTGGAATTGCTCTTGCTGTAAAAGAAATGAATCCAAAAATTAAAATTATCGGAGTTGAGGCTGATGGGGCTGCATCTATGTTTGAATCTCGTAAAGCAAATAAATTAGTTCAGCTGCCTCATGTTAATACTATTGCTGACGGAATTGCAGTTAAAAGACCGGGTGATCTTACCTTTAATTTGGTTCAAAAATATGTCGATGACCTAGTGACGGTTACTGATAACGAAATCGCCCATACTGCGTATCTCTTGTTACAACGAGCTAAAATTTTGGCTGAACCTTCCGGCGTTGCTTCTGTTGCTGCCGTTTTGTTTAAAAAAGCTAATTTTATAGGGAAAAATGTTGTGCCAATTATTAGTGGGGGAAATATTAATATGAATCTTTTACAGCAGATTGTGGAGAAAGGAATGATGGAAGAGAAACTAAGGGCTTCTATTCAGGTTATTACTCCCGATCAGTCAGGTGAATTAAGAAAATTGACTTCTCTTTTTGAGAAACTTAAAGTTAATATTCAAAATATTGAACATGAACGCTCAATTCATTCTGTTCCGATTGGACACGTTTTAATTACCCTTACTGTGAATTTACAAGATCAATCTCAACTGAACCAGATTATTAATGAACTTAAATTGCGCGGGTTAGAAGCTAAAATACTACAATAATTAATAATACATATATTTTGAACTTTAAATTAGTATCTAATTTTTCGCCGAGCGGAGATCAGCCAACAGCTATCTGTGAATTGACAGAAGGTCTTAATCGTGGAGACAAAGCTCAGGTTTTACTTGGAGTCACCGGTTCAGGAAAAACGTTTACTATTGCCAATGTTTTGCAAAATGTTAACCGACCTGCTTTAGTTTTAAGTCATAATAAAACACTTGCAGCTCAACTTTATAGCGAGTTTAAACAATTCTTCCCTCAAAATGCAGTTGAATATTTTGTTTCATATTATGATTATTATCAGCCTGAAGCATATATGCCAACTACAAATACTTATATTGAAAAAGATTTGTCAATTAATGCTGAAATTGAAAAATTACGTTTAAGAACCACCTCTACCTTGCTTTCAGGGAGACGTGATATTATTGTTGTTGCTTCAGTTTCTTGTATTTATGGAATTGGAAATCCTGATGATTTTGCCAAAAACGTAATTCAGCTTCATAAAGGAATGATTATTGATCGTAATAATCTTCTTCATGCAATGATCAATAGCCTTTATTCAAGAACTGAACTTAATCTCGAAACTTCTCATTTTCGGGTTAAGGGAGATACAGTTGACGTCTTCCCGCCTTATAATGATAATGCATTCAGAATTATTTTTTTAGATAATGAAATTGAAAATATCTATGAAATTGAACCTGAATCCGGTAATAAAATAGCTCAGTTGGATAAGCTGACAATTTATCCGGCAAATATCTTTGTTACATCTCAAGAGTCAATGAAAGAAGGAGTTAATCAGATTTTGCTTGATTTGGGCTTACAAATTGAGTATTTGAAGTCTTTGGGAAAACATCTTGAAGCTAAACGTCTTGAAGATAGAGTAACCTATGATGTTGAGATGATGAAAGAACTCGGTTATTGTTCAGGTATTGAAAATTATTCTAGATATTTTGATAAAAGAAAACCCGGACAAAGACCCTTTTGTATTCTTGATTTTTTTCCTGATGATTTTGTAATGATCATTGATGAAAGTCATGTAAGTGTTCCTCAAATTGGGGCAATGTTTGGAGGAGACAGATCACGTAAGCAAAATTTAATCGATTATGGTTTTAGGCTACCTGCTGCCTTGGATAATAGACCGTTGCGTTTTAATGAGTTTGAAGAACTGATAGGACAAACCATTTATATGAGTGCTACTCCTGCTCAATATGAATTGGAAAGAGCGGGAGGCGTTATCGTTGAACAAGTTGTTCGACCAACAGGGTTGCTGGATCCGCTAATTGAAGTTCGGCCGGCAGATAATCAGGTGGATGATTTACTTGAGGAAATTGAAAAAACAGTCACTAGGGGGGAAAGAGTTTTGGTTACAACACTTACTAAAAAAATGGCTGAAGAATTAACCGGTTACCTTATCCGAATTGGGATTAAAACTCAGTATATTCATTCTGATGTCGAAACGCTTGATAGAGTCGAAATTTTGAAAGATCTTCGTTACGGTTCTATTGATGTATTAGTAGGTGTTAATCTTTTACGTGAAGGACTTGATTTGCCGGAGGTCTCTTTAGTCGCTATTATGGATGCTGATAAAGAAGGCTTCCTCAGAAATGAAAGATCGCTTACTCAAACTTCAGGACGTGCCGCAAGACACATAAATGGTCATGTTATCTTTTATGCTAATAAAATGACTAAATCAATGATTGCAACTATTGACGAAACTAATCGAAGAAGAGCAAAACAGATGATATATAATGAAAAAAATAATATTACTCCCGTGAGTATTACTAAGTCTGATGATGCTTTTTTGACCGGAAAAAATAATGGAAATTCTTCAAAATATAGTGATTATAAATTCTCCCAAATAGACTCCCCAAAAGTTGCAGAATCACCAACTCCCAAAATGTTGAACAAAGAGCAGCTTCAACATAAAGTAAAATTACTTAAAAAAAATATGGAAACAGCTGTAAAATCTTTAGATTTTATGCTTGCTGCAAGTTTGAGAGATGAAATTCAATCTATTGAAAAGTATATAAAGGAGTATGATCTTAAACAATAATTATCTTACTTATTGTCAGAAGTTTTTGAGAGATTATTTTGAAAATTAGTAATTGCATTCACCAAATCAGAGATGTTCAAACTCTCTCCTTTTACAGTTAGGAAAGCTTTCGTGTAAATTTTTTCTCTGCTCTCAAGAGTCTTTTCTATATAATCCATTAACTCCGTTGAATCTTTTCCTTCTGTCAAGGGTCTCTCTTTTTTTGAATTAATAAGCCTGTTGTATAAAGATTGACGTGTCATTTTAATATAAACTGAAATAGAATGATTATTAATCTCTTCCATTGCATTATAATAGCAAGGTGTGCCCCCACCAGTTGACAAAACCAAATTATCAGATTCTAAAGCTAATTTCAACAAATTATTTTCACATTTTCTAAAACTCTCTTCTCCGTATTTTGTAAAAAATGATGAAATGGAAATATGATATCTAAATTCAAATTCCTGATCCAAATCAATGAATTTGTAACCTAATGCTTTAGCAATTTTGCGACCTACTGTTGTTTTTCCACAGCCTGAAAACCCAACCAATACGATTATACTCATAGTTTAAAGGGTGGATGAATAATCCCTTTTTCAGTGATAAATCCGCTGATAAGATTGTGATTAGTTACGTCAAATGCAGGATTATATGTTTTACACTCTTTAGGAGCCATTCGTTTCGAATACCAGAGATCCGTAATTTCAGTTCCCTTCCTTTCTTCAATGACAATATCATCACCGGTTCTGCAATTCATGTCGAAAGAAGATGTGGGACCGCATATGTAAAATGGGATTTTGTAATATTTAGCTAATATTGCAACGCCTGATGTTCCGATTTTATTAGCAGTATCACCATTTGCTGCTACTCTATCACAGCCTGTGAGAACAAGATCAATCCACCCATTTTTCATTACAATTGAAGCCATATTATCACAAATTAATGTTACATCAATTCCTGACTGCTGCAATTCATAAACTGTTAGACGTGAGCCTTGAAGAAGTGGGCGGGTCTCATCTGCATATACTCTGAATTTTTTTTTCTCTTGATGTGCAAAATATATGGGAGAAAGAGCAGTGCCATATTTGCCTACTGCTAAATGTCCCGCATTGCAATGGGTTAAAATTCCCATACCCTCTTTTATTAAGACTTTCCCATATTCTCCTATTAAAGAACATGTTGTTATATCTTCTTCTTTTATCCTTTCTGCTTCTTCTTTTAATGCAATAATTATTTGATCTATTGATTTGTGGCTGTTTTTTAATACATGGGATTCCATTCTGCTTAAAGCCCAACTAAGATTAACAGCTGTTGGTCGTGCCGAAGAAAGATATATTTTGTTCTTCTTAAATTCCTGATAGAAACTGTCGAAGGTTTTAGAATCGGATTTCTTGACCGATAGATAGATTCCAAAAGCAGCTGCAATGCCTATAGCAGGAGCACCTCTGACTTTTAATTCCCTGATAGCAGAATATATTTCTTCTATTGTTTTTAGTTCAATGAATACTTGTTGAGTAGGAAGTTGAGTCTGGTCTAAAATTATTAGTGCATTTTTTGTGTCGTCCAACTTCAGAATGTCCAATTCGAAAAAAGGATTATTCATTATTTAATATGCTTTTAATCAATTTGTCAGCAGACTCAGCTATGTCAGAAATTGTGGCAGGGAGCATAAAACAGGGAGTTGTAAATATTCTGTTTTTTTTGTCTGCTATTACCTCTGTTTGTTGAGTGTTTATATGAGTGGCACCCATCTTCTCAATATCAGCTATTGTTTTAAGATCACTTCCAATTGTGATAGTAATATCTCCCAATACTTTTGCCAATAAGACCGGAGCAATACAAAGAGCTCCGATAGGTTTTTTTAACAAGAAAGTAGATTTAATGGCTCTTTCAACTTCAGGAAGAACTTTTGCATTCACGCCATGAAGATTATATGTAAATAAGTTTTTGGCAGAACCATTTCCTCCTGGAAATATTAGGGCATCAAAATTCTCTGCTTTGTATTTTTTAAGGTCTTGAATTTCACCTCTTGCAATTCGCGATGCTTCAATCATCATATTTCTGGTCTCATCCATCGGTTTTTTTGAAATATGATTTATAACTTGGTATTGATTTTCATTAGGAGCAAAAATTGTATAGCTGCATCCGTTCTTGTCAATGGCCAAAAGCGTCATTACAGATTCATATATCTCAGATCCGTCTAAAGAACCGCTCCCACATAAAATAACTGCAAACTTTTTCATAATTTCACATATTGAATATTAATGATTATTTGCAAAGATAATAATTTTCGACTTCTAAAAAATAAATGTCTTTATCTATAACATTCTTTCTCGTATCATTGTAATCACTTCTTTCGTATAAAGAGGAAAATCAGCTTTTATCATCCAATCATAATAGGAAGGTTCTGTCATGAATACTGTTTCAACTTTTTTTCCTTTATGCTTACCAAAATTAAAAATTTCTTCGTCTTTTTCATTAAATACAATGTGTCCTATTAAATCGACATTTCTGTTCTCACTCGAAAAATTACTCAGTTTTTTTACATCATTTTGAATAGGAAATTCTTTACGTCCAGTTTTTTTGTCTTCATATGCTGTTCCGTCATATTTGGTAATCTGGGCTTTCAATACTTCATAGGTTGCTCTGGTATCATTTTCGGCTTGATGAGCATCGGTCAATTCTTTGTTGCAGTAAAGTTTATAGGCTGCACTTAATGTACGCGGCTCCATTTTATGATAAATATTTTGTACATCTATAAATTTTCTATTCCTAAGTTCAAAACGTTTGCCACACCTTAAAAATTCTTCTACTAAGAGTGGTAAGTCAAACTTGTTTGAATTATAACCGGCAATATCACAATCTTTCATGAATGATTCAATTTCTTCAGCTACCTCATCGAATTTAGGTTTATCTTTGACATCAATGTCATAAATTCCATGAATTTCTGAGCATTCTTTTGGAATTGGAATTCCTGGGTTAATTAGTAGAGTTTTAACTAATTCCTCTCCCGTTGGGAACACTTTTAATAATGAAATTTCTACAATTTTGTCTTTTCCAATGTTTAACCCCGTTGTTTCAAGATCAAAAAATACTAACGGACGTTCTAAATTTAAATGCATTTTTTTATTTTTATAGTCCGCAAAGATACAATTTTATCCTGTTTTATGTATTATTTATAATGTTGATTTCTTTTATTATTGCGATAAAATAACTATTTTTTTGTATAAATGAATTTTTGGAATTTTTTTTTTGAAAATTAGACTTTATGTAAAAAAATAATTTTATTTTTGCACGAAATATTTTACCCAATAAGTTGAGCACCCCTTTGCATAATTTAGGACGAGATGAGATGTTTTTTATTATGCTAATGGGATGCTCGCTTCTTCGGTGAAGAAATTAAGGTGGGATTACTTATCGGTAAAAAAAGTGGATAATTTTGGGAAAAACCGCTTTTTAATTTAAAATATTTGAAAAAACATCCTTTTTTTAATTCAATATTATTATTTAAGTGAGAACAAAAACCTACCACCTGCATGACCAGGACGGAAAATAGTTTATTATGATGATAGGCTGTTCTCATTTTTATCGTTATATTATTCTTGATTTCGTTATATTTTATTCGTTAGCGTATGCTTGTTTGCTGGAGAAATAGATTCCTTTAAATAGAAATTGATGTGTGTTGGAGTCTCTAAATAATAATTGCTCAGGAATATTCATCCAACATTCAGTACCTGTAAATTCATTATACACCCAAAGTGAACGTGCCGGAAATTGAAAATATTCTTCTGTAGTAAATTCATATTCATATAAAGTAGTTCCGTTATAATAATTAATGTCAGATATTGTTGTTCCTAAGGTTAGTTTTACCGTTGCGGCGAGATTGCATACATTGCCCTGTCCCATGCAATCTGCATGAAAATATCTTCCGTTAATCATAATACATCCGGGAGAACATTGAGAAGCTAAATGTCCTACTTTGACTTTCATTTTAAAAACTCCAGAGTTAAGCATGTCTTTGCCATTTTCTATTTGTGTTGCATTGTTGTTATCGTCTTCCTGAATTGATCCTATGTTCGTTGGGTTATCATTGCAAGAGATCATTGTCGTTAAAGCAAGTAATGCTACTAAACCGTAAAATAAAATTCGTTTGTTCATTTTTGTATTATTTTTTCTGGTAAAAATATAGGAAAAAATAATAGGAAAATCAAGATTAACAACGATTTAGCTATTTTGGGACGGATTAGGGACGAACGTAAAAATCAGTTTGTTTTTTAATACTTTAACAATATATTAAAAAAATGAATTTTAATTATCTGATTTAATTAATCAATTATTGTGTTAATAATTACTTTATTTCCCCATTTTTTTTATTTCGAATATTTTTTTTTTACCTTAAAAGGAAAAATATTCATTTTTTTGGAAGTTTTTTTGCTCCAATCCAAAAATAGTTGCTTTATTTTGATCTCATTTTGAATTTTCTTTCTACATAGAACTTATTTTTTTTTGTTATTATTTTTTTGTTTCTAACATTATATATATACATTAATTATAATATGTCATTTTTTATCTCTTTTTTCTATCGGTAAAAATATAACAAATAAAATCAATAAAACAAGTATTAACAATGATTTAGCTATTATTTAGACGAATTTGGGACGAACGTTGAGAACTACACTTTTTTGAAGAAATTGGCTCCCTAATTTATCAAAATAAATTTAATAAAGGAAAAATCTTAATCTATTTTTAAGTTAAGAAATACTTTATATTGCTCTTTTTCGTCTTGAACATCCCATAAATAGGCATTAGGGTACAAAATATCAAGCCTTTTTCGGACAATTTTAAGTCCGCTGCCTGAAGAAACGCAACTATTTTTGATTGCAGGTTTGTTGTTTTCACAACGGAATTGAAGATGACCGGGATTCGTAAAGTCAAAAACAATAGTAATCATCCCTGTTCCGTCATGTGAAGTATATTTAAATGAATTCCCAATAAAATTTTCAAAAATTAGGGGAGCAATAAAAATGTTTTCTGCTTCTCCCAAAACTTCAAAATTTACTGTGATAGGTTCTGGATGCCTCAATAATTCCAAATCTATATAATCCTGATAAAAATCCAGTTCACTCTGCATTTCTATTTTAGTTTTATTTGATTCAATCATGTAAAAATCTAAAATGAATGAAAGTTTTCTCATAAGTCCTGGTAATTTATCATTTTTCTTCACTGCCAGTAGATACAATTGATTTACTACATTAAATAGATAGTGTGGGGCCATTTTAGAACTGATAAAACTTTTTTCTATTTCATATTTTTCTTTTTCCCATATAATTTCCTTCTTTAACAAATTAACCTGCAACGTTTTACTTTTAACAGTTTCCAAATAATGTTTAAATAGTAAAAAGAAGAGCATAAAACCTAAATCCCTTAAAAAAACGAGAAAAAATATCGAAAGTTTTATTTGTAATGTAAACTCCTTTTGAAAAATATAGGTCTTATTAATTGTTGGCTCAAAAATAATTAATTCGGCATATGCAATTATTAAAATTGATATTAATGTTATTATACTGTAGGGGAACCATCGGTTTTTTTTAATAAAAACAGGGTAAATGACAAAATAATTTAAATATACTGCGGATGCAATAATAATTACACATAGGATTTCATATTCATATCCAAAGATACTACCTGGTCTTATAAACGAATAACGCATAAAAAAGAGCGCAGCTCCAATCCAAAAAAGTAGCTGGATAATGAAAAGAATAAAGCCTTGGAGATTATTTCTGTTAATTACCATTTAAAATTTAAATTTCGTCGTTGCAAAAGTAAAAAAAAGAACGTACAAAATTATAAAAAGTGATTTTTTATTTGGGAAAAGAAAGCGTATTTTTTATATTTTTGCATTCAAAAAGAGTTCATTATGACAAGAGACTATTTTTATATCTCCGTTGATAATGAGGATGCACCCCATGAGATACTTGACTCAATGTTCAGTATGTATCCAAATTATAAGAGAAAGGCTCAATTTTTTAATCCGGTTAAAGCCATTGAGTATCTAAAAAATAATAGTTGCGATCTGATGTTTACCGATGTTGAAATGCCTGAAATGGATGGTTTTCAAATGCTGGAGCAGATTCAGAATCCTCCCTTAACAGTTATTCTGACCGGATATCCTGTGGCATATAGTGAAAAAGCTTTTGAGTATTTTGATATGGGAATCTTTGATTTTTTGTCTAAAGCATTTATCCCAAGACGATTTAAGCAAACTATAGAGCGTTTTGAAAAACTCTCGGAAGATATTATAATGCTTAATAAAATTAATAATTTTCAACACCTTAATTCTCAGTTTTTTCCAATAAATGATTCTGGGATTATTAAGCAAATCCCCTTGAACGAAATTCTCTTCTTTGAAGTAGATAAAAATTATGTCTCCATACTTACAATAAGTGGAAGAAAATATAGGATGCGTGTTACTTTACTGGATGTTATGCAACAACTTCCACCAAATACCTGGATTCAAGTCAGCAGGGATATTATTATAGTTGTTGATAATGTTGTAAGTTTTAATGCCTATTCTGTCAATTTTGGGATCAAAAAAAATGGAACTGAAGTAATTGTGCCGATTGCTTCGAGAAAAAGAAGAGAGGTCGTTGATTTTTTGGTGTTAAGAAAAAGTGATCTTGAAAATTTGAAAACTAATTAGACCCATACACACTTCATGTTTACACTTCTCAATTGAAACGAATCTATTATTCTCTTTTTTTGGTATGACAAGATGTCATAGAATTTTTTTTGGCAAAATTTTTGTAGTAATATGTAGCCCGTTTATGCTTAATTGATTTTTGATTTTATAATAACTTAAATTACAATATATTATGAAGAAGGATTTAGAGCCTGATATGAAAAGTAAGAAGATATCTCTTGATTCGGAGAGTGAGAAAGATGTTAGCGTTGAACAGAATACTGACAGTAATAGTGAGATAATTGAAGATAGTGTTGACCAAAAGGATGTAAAGGAGGAAGTGAAAAATAAATCCGGTTTCTTTGGAAAAAAAGCCTCTTTAAAAGAGGATTCCCAAAAGGAAATGATTGAAAAATTGAAAAAAGAAAACGCAAAATTTGCTGATGATTACCGAGAACTTAATGATAAATTTCTAAGGCTTTATTCTGAGTTTGACAATTATAAAAAACGTACCAATAAGGAAAAATTGGATTTAATAGAAACTGCTTCCGAAAAAGTATTTCGAGATTTGTTGCCGATAATTGATGATTTTGAGCGTGCAATAAAGGCAAATGAAAATGCGGAGGATATTGTGGCAATAAAATCGGGATTTGAATTGATTTATAGTAAATTAGTGCATTTATTGAAAGTCTATGATGTAGAGGTAATTCCTGCAAAAGGCGAAACTTTTAATACAGATCTTCATGAAGCTATTACCCATTTTCAAGCTACTAATGAAGATGAAAAAGGGAAAGTGATTGAAGAGTCTCAAAAAGGGTATAAAATCAAAAATAAAGTTATCAGATATTCAAAGGTTGTTGTAGGGATTTAATAGTGAGGATTTTTTGTTATGGAGAAAAGAGATTATTATGAAGTATTAGGGGTAAATAAGAATGCTACCGCGGATGAAATTAAAACCTCATACCGAAAAAAGGCAATGCAATATCATCCCGATAGAAATCCTGGTAATAGGGAAGCAGAAGAAAAATTTAAAGAGGCAGCTGAAGCATATGATGTTTTGAGCAACACTGAAAAGAAAGCACGTTATGATAAGTTCGGTCATGCGGGAATGAATGGATCTTCCAGTGCTTATAGTAACGTGGATTTTGATTTAAATACCATTTTTGAACGTTTTGGAGACTTGTTCGGAGGAGGTTTTGGCGGTTTCTCTGGTTTTGGTGGAGGTGGGTTTGGCTCCGGAAATGCTAAAGATCGTAGAAGAGTTCGTCAGGGAACCAATCTGAGAATCACCGTTAAACTAACTCTTGAAGAAATTGCCAAAGGGTGTGAGAAAAAAATTAAAATTCAGAAATTTGTCCCCTGCTCCTCTTGTAATGGTCTGGGAACTCAAGATAAAAAATCTGTTACTACTTGCCCTTCTTGTCATGGCAGCGGACAAGTTGTCCACACCGAAAGAAGTATGTTCGGTCTTTTTCAGCAAACTACAGTATGTGAAAATTGCCATGGATCAGGTGAGATAATTAAAAATCCTTGTCCACATTGTCATGGAAATGGGATCACTAAAGGCGAAGAAGTCGTGGTTGTCAATATTCCGGCAGGAGTTGCTGATGGAATGCAATTGACCATGAGAGGCAAAGGTAATGCGGCTCCTAATGGCGGAATTAACGGTGATTTATTTGTGGCAATCGAAGAAATTGAACACGCTGTGTTTGAAAGAGATGGAAATAATATTTATTTGAATTATTTTATTTCTTTTCCTCAAGCTACTCTCGGGACTTCAGTGGAAATTCCGACTTTGGAGGGGAAGGCTAAAATTAAAATTGAACCCGGAACACAAAGCGGTCAGATTTTAAGACTTCAAGGAAAAGGAATTCCAGATATACGTGCCCAGTACAGGGGAGATTTGATTGTAAATGTGAATGTGTGGACTCCAAAAACACTTTCTAAAGAAGAAAAGAGTATTATTGAAAAATTCAATTTTTCCGAGAATTTTATTCCTAAACCGGGAAAAAATGAAAAAAGTTTTTTTAATAAAGTAAAATCGTTTTTTAAAGACTGATGATTTTTGAATTTGTATTGGACTATTTCGTATTTATTAAGCCCGGCTCATTAAAATAGTATTTTATCTTTGGAAAATTATTTTTTTACCCCATTTTTTTCTTGTTTCCTTTTTTCATAATAATTAATAGAATAAAATAATAATTCCAAAAGTTCTGGAGAATAAATTTCTTCTTGTGATTTGATTTCTACATAACGACTAATTTTTCCCGAGCCTTTAAGTAATCCTTTGGGGTCAGGGAATTGTGCCCCATTATTGAATCCTATTTTTACCCCTTTTTTGGAAGGAATAATTACACAGAGTAATTCAGCGTATTTATTTCCATATCCATAAGAGATCATTTTGACAGATAGATCAAGGCTTTCCATAATTTCCGGAATAGTCTCCAAAATTAATTTCCTAATTTTCATTGAATTAATGAATACCGTATCACCATATCCCAATAAAAAATTTTCTATATTCTGATTTGTCTCCATTCTGTATGAACTAATGATATATAATGAGTTATCATAATTTTTCCATATACATGATTATTCTATTTAATATGTTAAAGAGACGGTAGTTACAATCTAAGATTCAATCCTGACAATATTGTATCAGGCTTTAAATTCAAAACACAGCGCATTTCACCTGCCATGCATAATCCGCATTGGTCACACATGTTATAACTTTTTCCAACACATTCGTTTAAGCGAGTTCCATCGGGTAAAATAAAATTACAAATCCAGCAAACTTTTTTAAAATTCAAGTTTTTCATTATTTTTAACCCTGATTCGGAATTCATTATTGGGAATTTTTTTCTCTTCATTTCAATGATTTTATCAATAACTTGATAACGCAAATCCCAGTCAAGAAATAACTCCTCTGTCCCCGAATATGGGGTGTGAAAATTTAAAGAGATGCTTTTAATAGCAGGATTTTGTTTTACATAAACAATGACTTCCTCTACATTGGAATAATTTTGAGAGTTAATTACCATGTTTACACTTAAGGATTTGTGATTAGAATTTGCAATGTTTTTTTCTAATTTTGCAAAACTTCCTTCCCCACGAATATTATCATGATATTTTCCGATTCCATCCATGCTCACCCATATTGAATCGGCTGCGCAGTTTTTGAAATCGATTTGTGCATTGGTTGTAACGGTGGTGGAGAAAAAACCGATTTCTTTTGCCAAAGCAATAAGATTGTTAATGTCGTTATCCCCGTCTCTCCAAATCATAGGTTCTCCACCTTCGAAATCAATAAAACGAGACCCCAATTTATAAGAATAAAGCAAATCATCGCGAATCTGATCTATTGACTTAACGGTTGGATTGAGATTATTGAAAATAGTGCAATGTTTGCATGAGAGATTGCATTCGTCTGAAATGAAAAGGACCGTTTGCAAAGGCTTCCTTTTACCTAAAAAACGTACTTGAAAAAACCAGTAAGGTAGATAAAAAAACATAATTTAATTCCATTTGGTGAATATTCTTTTTTGCAAAAGTAGCTATTATTCTTTGAAAATCTTATAAGTTTATTCCAACGATGATTGCTATGCAAAAGAAAACAAGCAGATTTCTGGAAAGAAACCATCTGATCATAAACCAATCAAGTCCTGCTTCTTTGATTTTCCCCCATTTTTCCATCGGTTGCATCCAAAAACGTACACTAAATTTTTTTTCGGGATGTTTGTAAAATTCAATTAATAAGTAAATCAGTGTGATAGCTTGAGGTAGCGTGATGAGGGTTAATAAAAGCCAAGGGGATAGTTGGCTAAAGATAACACCAATAATGATAAAAAGATATGGAATTAGAATAAAACAGCCCGAAATAATCAAAATCCATTTTTTATTATTAATAATCACTGCAAGAGTTTTTTTTCCGACTGCTATGTCGGCATCAAAATCCATTATATCATGTGTATAGGCAATGTTTGCGACCAATAATCCTATAGGGATTGAAATATACCAAACTGCAGGATTCATTTCTCCGCTTGATGCATAGAAGACCCCCGACATAAGCAAAGGTCCAAATATGATAGCGATGATTAATTCTCCAAAGCCTCGATAACTAAACTTTAGAGGATTTGCAGAATATGAAATGCCTAAAATTCCGGAACTAATTGCAATAATTAAAATAGGATATCCTTGTTTAATAAAAATAATAAGACCGAAAATAAGGGCAATCATTCCAAAAAGTACTGATACAAAAAGTAATTGCTTTAAAGTTGTCCCCGATTCTGTTATATAGGCACACTTATCAATTCGAGCACGGACTCCTCCGGCTGACATTTTATTTCTAATTTCTACACCCTTTTTTTTATAATCAAAATAGTCATCAAATAAGTTCATCGATAAATGAAGAAACGTAACTCCGATCAGAGCAAAAATTGCATACATCCAAGAAAAAGCAGGACTTTTAATAGCCATAAAAACAGCTGTAATAGCAGGCAATAAGCTCTGTGGAAGAGC
The DNA here is from genome assembly GCA_023392945.1 of Bacteroidota bacterium. Classification (GTDB taxonomy): domain Bacteria; phylum Bacteroidota; class Bacteroidia; order Bacteroidales; family WCHB1-69; genus JAGVVH01. The sequence goes on along the minus strand of JAEWNB010000195.1, from coordinate 24,165 downwards.
GTAGTATCGGGCATTATGTAACCAGAATCTCAGCATAGAATGGTTATTATTGGTTGTGTTTTGGTAATAATTTATAACGATAGGAGCGAATAGTGAAATCAATCATATCATTATTTCCGGAATTAGGCTCAAAAATGACCTTTTTTTCTTCATTGGGTAACAAATCAAAATAGTTATCCGAGTATTTTCCTTCAATTCCTGTCGTTGTTGAAATAAATACTCCCTTAGCTAAAACATTGGATTTTAAAGATAAGATGTATTTATTTTTTTCTTTAGATAATTTGAAACTTATTGTTGGTTCTGAAAGAATCAATTTTGAAGGATATTCAAAATAGTGTAATTTTCTTGCTATGAGTTTATTTTGTGTTGAAAAAAAGGAAATTATTAAAACTTTATCATTGGTTTTTCCCATATATTTTGATGGAATTTTATAGTGTGTTATAAGAGTAGAGGTATTAGCTTTTCCAGTAATAGGATTAAGGATTTCTTGATGTAAAATGTTTCCCCCGAAATCAGTCAGAGTTAGTTCCAATTTTCCACCAATATCTTGTAAAGAATCAGAAATAATATATATGGGGATTTTATTATCGATGGCTTTTTCGGAAGAAATGATAATTTTGGCAAATTTATCCCGAACAGTATAATGAAGTGCTTTCAGGTTGCCGTAATAGTCAATACTACTCCAAGAAGCCACCGGCCAGCAATCGTTTAACTGCCAGTAAAGAGATCCCATACAATAAGGCATTTGCTGTCTATGAACTTCAATTGCTTCTCCGATGCCGTAAGCCTGAACTAATTGGCTTAAATATACAAACTCTTCAAAATCACTTATTTGTCCAAAATATTGCGTAATAGTTTTTGATATTATTTCTATTCCACGATTGTGCTTTTGGTGATTCTTTATTACTGAAGATTCTAAATTCATATCTTCTGTCATGGCAAATTTTTTGATAGTAGAAATTTTAGGATAGGATTGAAATCCATATTCTGACATAAAACGGCCTGTTTTAGGTTTCCACACTTCAAAATGTTCTTCTCCCCACCAAACGCCCCAGTAGTGAGAATCACCTTGTGTAATACATTCAGGATGCCCCCATCCCCATAGTGGAGAAGTAGGGATATAGCTCCTTCCAGAATCAAATTGGCAAACCGCATTAGGTAGGATTGCCTCAAATAATTGCTTTATATCTTTTTCAACAGCAACTTTTTGTTCAGTTGAATAATTATTTTTCCATCCCCAATCTTCCCATCCATTTTGGACTTCATTGTTGCCACACCATAAAGCCAGACATGGGTGATTGCGTAGTCTTTTTATTTGTTCCTCTGCTTCATACGCAATATTTTCTTTAAATGATTTATTTAAAGGATATAATGCACCGGCAAAAATGAAATCCTGCCAGATTAATATACCCATTTGGTCACACAAATCATAAAAAATATCATCTTCATAAATTCCCCCTCCCCATATTCGTAACATATTCATGTTGGCATCGTGGCACGAAAGGAGTAATGATTCATACTTTTTATGAGTCATTTTTGTTGGAAAACTTTCTCCCGGAATCCAGTTGGTCCCTTTTATGAAAACAGGAATTCCATTTACCTGAAATTCAAATTTGGAACCTATTGTATCTTTATCCATGATGATTTTGATATCACGCAACCCGATATTCCGGGCAACTGAATCTAATGCATTTCGATTTTCAATGTCTACTCTGATATGATATAATTTTTGATTTCCCAATCCGTTTGGCCACCATCTTTCCGGATTTTTTATTTTTAAATCACATTCAATCAGATTTTTGCCTTTTGAAAGATTGATATTTCTCAATATTTTGCAAATTTTATCGTCAATTAAGCAATTAATTTTTGCATGACAATTTTTAGAAGCATTAACTTCAATTTTCAAGGAAATAATAGCCAAAGTGTCAGTTAATTCTTTTTGAAAAATCTGAAAATCGTCAATTTTAAAATCATTCCAAAGTCTGATGTAGGCATTTTTCCAAATGCCGCAACTAATAAGTTTAGGCCCCCAGTCCCAGCCGGATTGATAAGGTGCTTTTCTTGACAGAGCTCTAATATCAGGAATCGGGTAGGGGATATTTTTTGATTTCGACTTTTCCATTAAGAGTGATGGATGAAAACTAACCATTAACTCATTGCTATCTAACAATATATCTGTAGGAAGTGGAAAAATCCATTTTCTGAACATATTATCAGTTTGATTGGAGCCCGCTTGATGCATAAGTTTTTTCCCGTTCAGAAACACTTCAGCATAGGTGTCCAATCCTTCAAAAACAATTTCAGCATTTGAAAAGTGCTTCAAATCTTTTTTATAAAAACTGGTTTTATATTCCCAGGAACGATGTGAAATCCATTGGACAGAGTCCTCGTTAGTTCCCCAAAAAGGATCTTTAATGATGTTGTTTTTTATCAGGTCAGTATGAATTGATCCCGGAACTGTTGCAGGATACCAGACAGAATCATAGTAAAATTTCCATTCTGAAGTCAATGGTTTAATTGTCGTACTCTTATGAGGGAGCGAACAGGATGAAAATGAAATAATCAAAAAACTCAGGGCTGATAAACTATAAATCTGCCGGATTAGTCTCATTTTTTGTTTTTTTGGCTACTATTGTCAATAGGTGCAAAAATATCACAATATTGATAACCTAAAGCATCCAGCCGTTTTTTATGTTCAATAATTTTTAGTTTAAAATGATTCCAATCTTTTTTTTCTTTAGGAGACCAAACAATTTCCGAAAGTGCACAAAGACGTGGCAAAAGCATATATTCTACAATGTCGGAATTATATAAAAATTCTGCCCAAAGGTTGCATTGAGCTCCAATGATATATTTTTGTTCTTCAGCTTTTAGGGAGTCCGGAATTGGTTCGTAAGAATATACTTTTTCCAGCGGCACATATCCACCCATAGCTTCAGGTTCAGTTTTGGGATCAGCCTGATAAAAGTTAAAATAACAGTAATCAATGGGTGTCATGATTGCATTATTTCCCTGACGGGCGGCAGTAATTGCACCGTTTTCTCCCCTCCATGACATGATAGTAGCATTTTTTGATACACCTCCATCCAGTATTTCATCCCAGCCGATAATATTTTTCCCATAATTAATGACCTTTTTTTCAATTTCTCGAATCATCCAGCTTTGTAATTCTGCTTCATTTTTAAGATGCTGTTCTTTGATTCTGTTTTGGCATTTAGGACATTTTTTCCAATTATCATTGACTGCCTCATCTCCTCCAATATGAATATATTCATAAGGGAAAAGCGATGCAATTTCATCAATAACATCTTTATAAAACTGAATTACCTTATCATTTCCGGCACACATTATAGCTTTTGGAGGCCAGTAGGGGCCGATTTGAACAAAATAGGGGTAGTCGTCACAAGCGAATTCGGGATAAGAAGCTAATATTGCAGAGCAATGCCCTGGTATTTCTATTTCAGGAACAACATCAATGTGTCTTTGAGCAGCATAAGCAACTACTTCCCGAATCTGATCTTTGGTGTAATATCCTCCGTATGAAGCTTTTTCTCCTTCTTTTGGGGGTTCTCCTTTGGTCCAGGAAACCTGACTTCTATCAACTCTCCATGCTCCGACTTCAGTTAATTTGGGATATTTATCAATCTTAATTCGCCAACCGTGGTCATCAGTCAGATGCCAGTGAAATTTATTTATTTTGTAAAGAGCCAATATATCTAAATGTTTTTTAATGTATTCAACATCAAAAAAATGTCTTGACACATCTAAATGATTTCCACGCCATTCAAATCTGGGATAATCCAAAATTTCAAGACAGGAAAAGGTGATTTTTGTCTGATTATTTTTATTGATGTTGTTTGGAGCAAGTTGATATAAAGTCTGAAATCCGTAAAATAATCCGGTAGTTGTATTTGCCTCTATAATAATTCTATTTCTTTTAATTTTCAAACGATATCCTTCATCTCCCAACTTTATATCTTTTTTAGAATTAATAGAAAAACAGATGCAGTTTTTAACTTTGTGTTCAGGGGTGACAATGGTTGGGTTAAATCCAAAATACTTCTCAAAATATTCAACAATATAGGTAACCGTACTATTGTTTTTGTCAATATTATTAAAAGATATTGTAGTGTTATTATCAAAAGTAAAGAACCCGTATTTTATCTTAATGCTCACAGGCTCCGGAATTATAGAAACATTTTCTTTGTCAATAAGAGTGCAACCTGAATAAAGACAAGAAAGGGTTAGAACTATAAAAACAATTTTTTTCATAGATTTTGGTATAAAAAATAGCTTAATCAATAAATTTATTTTGATAATAAGGAAATTCTTTTACCAGTTCACCAGAATAATAAAAGTCGAAAGCAAGTCCTCCAAAAGTATGAGGAACTCCATCTATCGTGATTTTTGCCCCGCCGATTTCCGGAGTCGGTTTAGGAATGGAGAGATTAAACCCTAAGTTGAACAAGGTTGCTAAAACACCGGCGTTGTAAGAAATATCTTGTCCTTTTCGTTCCCATTGTTTTTGAAATTGATGTAACATTATGCCGGCATAGAGATAAGAGTAATAATTACTTTTCCCGTTTGTAAGTCTTTGAATTCTGGCTGCCGAATCAACTCCATTTTCATAATTCAATGCATTCTCATATTTTTTTGAAATATAGAATTCTGACGAGGGATCCTTTAAATATTTTTCTATTCTCATGGCAGTAAATTCCTTAATTCCGGTTACTCCCATAGAGAACTTTGTCTCTGTGACCAATACTTTAACCGGGCCGAGGTAAGATTTAAATACTTCGCGATTAGTATTATAAAGTCGGATTTGCTCTCCAATCAAAGTAGCAACAATAAGTCGTGGTTCAATTCCGGCATTTTTTGCAGCACTATCAATAACATCTTTTTCCTTTGCTATGGCAATTTTCAGGGCAGCCCATTGTTGCGTATTCATCCAATCAATAGCATTATTCGAATTTTGCAACTTTTGAGGTTTGGAAAGTAACTCAGATCCTTGATTTAGCAATTTTTCATATTCTTTTTTAATTTTAGGATTTGAATTAATATAGATTTCAGTAGCAGCAATCATTTGACGGATTGATTTAGGATTTTCATTTGTTTTGACCGCTTCCAAAATATTATTGGCATTGTATGGAAAAAATTTACTTATACAAATAATTTTGTAAAAGTCGATAGCTCTTTGATTGCTATTGAAAGAATAATCTTCAACATTACTTCCGCTCACTTTACCCATCTCTTCAATTTCCATCAAGTAACGGTTATTTTTATCAATAGTTCCTTTGTTTTTTGTAAGACCCAAGTTAAAGATTGCCCAGGCAGTAATGATTCCGAAACCGGCAATAGCAAACCCGTAAAGTGCAATACGCCAAATCCACTTCAAATAGAATTTCTTTTTATTTATCTCATTCATTTTCTTTAATATTTCCATTATAAATTTAGCCGGCAAAATTACAAAAAATCAATTCAGAATTTACATTAAAATTATCTTAAAAATTAAACACATTTTAGTTTGCTTAATAACACCTTTTTTTAAAATAAAAGGTGTTATTTCACTATTAAAAATTTATTTTTAATTATAAGTAATTGAATATTAATATGATAAATAAAAATCGATTTTATTTTTTAAAAAAGTGATTATTTCAAAAAAATGTTTATTTTTGTGCATATTTACTAACTAAATCATTTTAAAATGAACGAACAAGAAAACACCGTTAGCTTTTTTAGATTTGAAGATTTAAGAATTTATGCTAAAGCACTTGATTACATCACCTGGTTACATGGCGTTATTGCTAATTTTCCGGATTCTCAGTATGTTGTTTTAGGTGAGCCTTTCTTGAAGTCAGCTCAAGCAATTGCATTACATATTGCGGAAGGTTCTGCAAGAAACAAAGCTCAATTTGTTTATTACTTAAAAATGGCTAAAAGTTCAGTTAGAGAATGTGTTGTATATACTGAATTTGCTTCTAAGCTTTCTGCAATTAATAATGATGAGAAAGATTACTCCAGAAACCAACTTATGGAACTTACCAAAATGATTGGTTCTTTGGTGGCTTCTCTTCAAAGATCTGTTCCCGTATCCAGGGAAGATGATGATATTGATGGAATGCCAGAAATGTAATAAGTATTTTTTATATTTTTTACAGATAATTTTGTGTTCAATTTTCACAAAGTTATCTGTTTTTTTTGCTCTTTAAATACTTACATTTTTCATATGTCCATCCTCTCTTTCAATAGTTTTATATATCTTTGCACCCGAAAATAATAAAACTTAAAACTTTAAAATTATGGCAATTGTAAAACCTTTCAAAGGATTACGTCCTCCTAAAGAAATTGTAAAACAGTTGGCATCCCGCCCCTATGATGTCCTTAATTCAGAAGAAGCCCGTGCTGAAGCTTCCGGTAATCCTTATTCTTTGCTGAGGATTACAAAAGCTGAAATTGATTTCCCGAAAGGGACAGATGAGCATTCTCAAATGGTTTATGATAAAGTTGTTGAAAATTTCAATTTGTTCAAAAAAAATGGCTGGATCATAAAAGAGAATGAAGAGAAATTTTACATTTACGCCCAAAAGATGGAAGGAAGGATACAATATGGAATAGTTGGGTGTGCCCATATTGATGATTATTTGAATAATGTAATCAAAAAACATGAGTTGACTCGAAAAGATAAAGAGGAAGACCGTATGATTCATGTTAGAATAACAAATGCCAATGTTGAGCCTGTGTTTTTTGCATATCCTGATAATAAAAATATTAATGAGATTGTTGAAAATATAGTAAAAAATCAAATTCCTGAATATGATTTTGTTGCAGATGAGGGTTTCGGCCATCAGTTATGGGTTATCAATGATGCCTCTGTCAACAAGAGAATTTCTGAAATTTTCAAGAATGAAATACCCTATTTATATGTTGCTGATGGGCATCATCGTACTGCAGCCGCTGCTTTAGTCGGAAGTGAAAAACGAAGAAACAATCCTCATCATACCGGTAATGAAGAATACAACTACTTTATGGCAGTTATTTTCCCGGCAAATCAGCTTAAAATTATTGACTATAATCGGGTTGTTAAAGACTTAAACGGTCTTTCCAATAATCAATTTATGGATCTTCTCTCAGAGACATTCACTGTAGAAAAAATTGGAAAAGAAATATACAAACCTTCTAAATTACATGAATTCAGTATGTATATAGATGGATTTTGGTACAAAATGACAGCAAAACAAGGCACCTACAATGATCAGGATCCGATTGGAGTTTTGGATGTGACCATACTTTCCGAGAAGGTTCTCGACAAAGTATTAGGAATAAAGGATTTAAGAACTGATAAAAGAATTGATTTTATTGGTGGAATACGCGGTCTTGGTGAATTGAGACGTAGAGTTGATAGTGGAGAAATGAAAGTAGCTTTTGCACTTTACCCGGTTTCAATGGAGCAATTAATTAATATTGCTGACTCAGGGAATATAATGCCTCCCAAAACGACTTGGTTTGAACCAAAGTTGCGTTCAGGACTGGTTATTCACGAATTAGAATAAATGTAATCATTATAAACTAAAAAGACCATGTATTTATATATGGTCTTTTTTTTGTGTTATAAGTTTAAGCAATAAATTTTTTGCTCATATTTTTTATAAGTCAATTTTGATACTTAATGAAGAGCAATTAAAAGTGTCGGAATGAAAAAGCAATCCGTTTGCGATTATCGAATAAAGCCCGACAGCTTATTGAATCGAGTTAGAATGGCCAAATTAAAAGCTTGATTATTTTACAAATTCAAGTTAAAAGAGAAATATAAACCTCCAAAATTATAAATAGTAAGGCAAAAAAATTAATCTTTTTTTATGATCAACTTATGAGAAAAAAGATTGTATTGATTTTTGACAGAAACCGTATAAAAACCCTCTGAAAGAGAAGTTACATCAATTTGATGAAGTGATGATTCCGAATTTAGACTCTTTTGTTTTACAATTCTTCCTGACATGTCAAAGATTGTAATTTCACAAGAAGTGCCAAAATTTTCGGGTAATTGAATTTTGAAATAGTTTGCTGTAGGATTGGGGAAAATAGTGCCTTTGGTTTGATTGTTTTCTTCAACACTAGAAAGGTTAGTTTCCCAATGAGCCGTAAATCCTCCTTTTTGTATGTAGTTATCAGATCGAAAAGTGATTTTTAGCCTATTAGTGTAATAAGTGGTATTTCCCGGATTAGAATTTCCGCTGTATGTTCCAAGAAGAACCGGAGAAGTATAGGTGTCAAAAATTTTTAATTCGTCTTCAGAACTGATGTCAAAATCGAGAAAAGACAAATTTATATAAGAGACTTCACTTGCATTTTGCGGTCTAATAAACCAATAGCATTCAGAGTTAGCAGAATAGTCACTATTTCCGCTTCCGTCATCAAAAGTTCCAGACTGATCAGTTAAAAGTAATAGATTTGCGCAGCTGGAAACATTTTGAGTAACATAAAAATCTAGTCTCCATCCCTCGTCAGTAACAGATCCGTTAGTATTAAAAGTTATATATAAAGAGTCACCTGTTACAGACAGATACTCATTGCTTAAATTTCCAGAATAAGAAGCCACTAATCTTCCATTAGCAGGATTTCCCATCCAAAAAGAGAGAGTATCATTATTTATTTCAGTTTTAATTTTTTGAATATTAATAGAAAAAGAAGCAGCATCCGGGGGGGCAATAATGTAGGTGCAATTACAATTGTTGGTATAATTTTGGCTATTACTTCCATCTTCAATGGTTCCGCTCACTCCTTCAATAGTAGTTGTAGATGAGCAGAATGTAGGATAATCAGCTGTAGGATAAATATTTCTAATAACAGTCTGACTATTGTAGAAGCCTGCCACACCGCTATTTAAATTTTTAACGGTATAGTATCCGTTTCCGGAACCTCCCCAACCAAGGTTTAAATGGATCAGGCTATCACTATCATAACCATCACAAACGAAAGCATGGCATCCGTCATTGCTGCAGCCCGAATAGTAAAGTGGTCTTTTATTGTTTAGTTCAGAAAACAATATAGAAATCCAATTAGAAGAGGAATAATTATATCGGTATATTATAGAAGTAGAGTTTGAAAACTTGAAAAAATTTTTAAATGCAGAAACTACATCTTCGCTAAATGCGCCGGATCCATCAGGACCATACATCATATCGACACTGGTAGCGCAATGAAAGATTAATTTTGCCACTTCGTTATTGTATGAAGTCAACTCATCCTCCATTAAATTATAATTATATTCTTGTTGAGCAAAGTTAACGTAATAATTATTATAATTGGATCTTGTATTAGTATGACTACCAACTCCAGTAATCGGAAATCGATAATAATACATAATCATAGCCATGGCAACAGCGACGCACCCGTTGGGGACCTTTCCGTCATAACCTGATGGAGAAAGCTCATCTTCAGGAGAATATTGATTGTAATATTTTGTCTGATTCCATTTAGCTGTTAATAAAGGTTCTACTATAGTACCAGTAGAATTCTTTTGAGAATTATTCATGATTTTTTTCCAGGCATCAACAGTTGATGCATCGGCCGAACAATTAAGTCTTTTAATTTCTAAAATTTGAGCTTTGTAAAGGTTAATCCAATCATTAGCAGAGGGTGCTAAATTATTTATATCAATTTCATTATCAATAGAATATGCTAAAACGGGAAATACAGCGTCATCAGCACTTAAGAGAATAAAACCACCATTGCTAAAATTAATTAAAGCCATTAAAGTATCTCTATTTTCAACAAAAAAATCTATCTTTTTTATTTGAATTTGATCTTGATAAGATGAATTATCGATTGATAATCTTTGCTGAAAAGCAGTTTGACCAAATCTTATTAAGTCTTGATAATCAATGCTTTTTGGGAAAATTAAAGATGGGATAATCGATAGAACCAAAAATAGGAGGAATTTATTCATTTAATAATTGGAATTTTGAATATTGATAATTTTCAAAAATAAGAATTGCAAAGATAATAATTTTCGTTGTATTTTTGCAAAAAATACAAATTTTATGGCATTATTTATTAAAAATATAAAACAACTCAATCAAATTGAGATAAATCCTGTATTAATGAGGGCTGGAGAGAAAATGAGAGATTTTTATACTATATCCAATGCATATTTACTTACAGAAGGGAAATACATTGTTGATTTTGGTAAGATGGAGGATTTTTCTGAAAAGAAGTTGAATAACATAAAAGAAAAAGTTGAAATTATTGATGCAACAGGAAAAATGTTATTTCCTTCTTTTTGTGATTCTCATACTCATTTGGTATATGCCGGGAGTCGCGAAATTGAGTATATCGATAAAATCAAAGGTCTTAGTTATGAGGAGATTGCGAAACGTGGAGGAGGAATATTAAATTCATCGCTATTGTTACACAATACAAGTGAGGAAGAACTTTATGAGAGTGCAATGGGAAGGATTGAAGAAATCATTTCATTGGGGACTGGTGCTATTGAAATCAAAAGCGGGTATGGTCTAACCACAGAGGATGAAATCAAGATGTTGCGTGTTATCAGGCGATTAAAAGATAGTTCACCCATTTCCATCAAAGCTACTTTTTTAGGAGCTCATGCGGTTCCTCTTGAGTATAAGGGAAAACAATCAGAGTATGTTGATTTGATTATCAATGAAATGATTCCCATGGTTTCTGCAGAAGATCTGGCTGATTTTATTGATGTTTTTTGTGACAAAGGATTCTTTACTGTTGACGAAACCGAAAGGATTCTTATGCAAGGAATGAAATATGGTTTACGTGCTAAAATTCATGCCAATGAGCTTGATTATTCAGGTGGAATTCAGGTCGGAGTGAAATATAATGCCTTGTCTGTTGATCATTTGGAATATACAGGGGAAAGGGAAATAGAATCTTTACTAAGAAGTGAAACGATGCCAACACTTTTGCCCGGGGCTGCTTTCTTTTTGGGAATGGTATATGCACCTGCCCGCAAAATGATTGATTCCGGGCTTCCGATAGCAATGGCATCAGATTTTAACCCGGGTTCTTCGCCATCAGGGAATATGCAATTTATCCTTTCATTAGGTTGTGTTAAATATAAAATGTTTCCGGAAGAAGCTTTTAATGCCACTACAATCAACGCTGCATATGCTATGGGTTTTAGTGATTCTCTGGGTTCCATTGCCAAAGGTAAAATTGCTAATTTTTATATTACAAAGCAGTTGCCAACAATGGAATTTATGCCCTATTCATATGGAAGTAATAAAGTAGAACAGGTATTCCTAAATGGGAAAAGATTTTGAAGATAAGTTTTTTTATCTTGGATCCCAAATTGTTTTAATTCTGCAAAGTTCTTTATTGTCATCAGGAGAAAATACGAGAGTATTGAATGTTCCGGGTTTTATTTCTTGATAATTTACAGCATAACATTCTCCTGATTTTGCCTGTGCTATATAATTAATAAAAATCTCTTTTAATTCATATTTCATGTGGAATTCAGAAGAAAATTCATCCATTGCCCATTGAAAGTAGCGTGCATTATTTACATGTTGATTGATGTCAAGGTCAGAATAAACAACTTGTTTAATAACTGGCGAATTGAAGAAGTTTGTTTTTTCAATTTTAGGAGCACTTTCAAAAATAGCATTCTTCTCTTTATTTTCGAAATACTTAAATTTATAATCATCCAATTTTTGTGGTTTTCCGGTTATTTTGTCAAGAATAACCCAGGAGGATGTGGCTCTAATGATAATGTTTTCATTGCTGTCAAGCATCTCAAAATCACGTGGTTGTAAAAGATTTCCATAAGGTTTTCCCCAAGTTTGCAGGATCACTTCTTCATTCCATTTAGGCATTCGTTCAATAATAATATGGTAACGAATTATAGCCCAAAACTTGTTGTAATGATTAAGATAGTCCCAACCAATATTATATTCGTTTACGTGGGCCCAAGCTACTTCCTGCAAATAGCTCAGTAAATAATAAGGTTTTAATTGTGATTTATTGTCAATAAGGAAAGATAGAATTTTGAATTTTTGTTGATAAATATTGTTACAAGTCATATCATTTAGAATTAGGAATACAAAAGTACTAAAATGCTCCTTTTCCTTGAGCTTTAATGATAGAATTCTATAAAAAAAGAATGGGGTGTTTTTTGTATAAAAGAAATATTATTACTTTTGCCTCAAAAATAGTGAGATTATGTTTCAAGTTCCTATATTATTGGTTTTGTATAATCGGGTTGCTGACACTCACAACCTGTTTCAGGTGATCAAAGATCTTAAGCCTTCACAACTTTATGTTGCAGCTGATGGTGCAATTCATAATGATCGTTTGGATTATCTGAATTGTTTGAAAACCCGTGCTGTAATCCTGCCGGAATGGGAGTGTGATGTGCATGAGTTTTACAATGAAGAGCATTATGGAAAATCAAAAATGATATACCAGGCTATTAGTTGGTTTTTTTCTAACGTTGATGAAGGAATTATTCTTTTTGATGACACCTTGCCCAATATGGATTTCTTTTATTATTGTGAAGAATTGCTTCTCAAATATCGAAATGAATATAAAGTTTCACATATTGGGGGAACGAATTTTCAGAAACGGTTTCAAAGAGGCAACGCATCATATTATTTTTCAGCCTATTCCACTACGTGGGGTTTTGCAACATGGGCAGACAGATGGAAAAATTTTGATCTTAAGATGACAGAACTGGATGATGTTGATTTTAGTAAAATTGTGTCAAACTATGCAGATAAACCGAAAGAGAAAAATTACTGGACAAGGCGTTTTAATATTTTAAAGAAATTCGATTTGGATATATGGGAATATCAATATAATTATCATATATGGTATCATAACGGATTATGTATTACTCCCAATGTAAATTTGGTAACAAATATTGGGCTCAAAAACCGAAAGCGAAAAATTAGAAAATTGATTCGTCAAGCAGAAAAAATTCTCCCATTGACTCACCCGGAAGAGATTGTTCAAAATATTGAAGCTGATAGATATGCTTTTAAGCACGTCTATAATAGAATTTTTATTCAAATGTTTGCAGATTGGTTTAATGAGTACCTTCTTGGAAAAAAGAAAAAAATATAGAAAAAAGATTATCTGCTATATTGATTTTCTTTGAAATTTTATTTTTTAAGCAAATAAAATATTTACTATCTTTGCACCCAAAATTTTATAAAATTTATGGTTATGGCAAATAGTGAAAAAATTGGGGCTAAAAAAGAAATTCAATCTCAAAAAAAAGACAATATTGTTACAAAAACTGTCACCTTCTTTAATAAATATCAAAAAATTGTATATGGTATTTTGATTGGTTTGATGGTAGTTATCTTAGCCATTTTGGCTTTCAATAAATTTTATTTAAAACCAAAAAATGAGAGAGGTGCTGCGCTTATTGTTAAACCTATTGAATATTATTCACGTGGCTTTCAAATGGGAGATACGGCTTCTTTTAATCTAGCTTTGGAAGGAGATGATGAGAATGAAGGTTTTATTGATATTGCTTCAGGATATAAAATGACAAAAGTTGGAAATAGTGCCAAATATTTTGCCGGTCTTTGTTATTTGCAAATGGGTGAAAAACAAGATGCCTTGGACTATTTTTTGAAATTCAGAAAAAAAGAAAATGTATATTGGTATAACTGTCAGGCTTTGATTGGAGATATTTATGATGATGAAGGGGATTCAGAAAATGCTATTAAATACTATAAAAAAGCAGTTAAAGGTGATAATCCCTATTTTACTCCTAATAATTTGTTTAAACTGGCCCAAATGTATGAAAGAAATGATAACTGGGAAAGTGCTTTAGAAGCTTATCAGAGAATAGAAAGCGAATTTTATCAGCAATATCAGTTGATGGGTATTGACAGATATTTGGAAAGAGCCAAAATTAATGCTTCAAAATAATGGCTGAAAAAAAGAAAAATTTATCCGAATTTAATACTGTTAATTTTTCTTCCCTTAAAAATCTAAAAATTGGGATTATTGTCAGCGAATGGAATAACACTGTGACAACTTCTTTAAAAGAAGGAGCTTATAATACTCTTATTGAGCAGGGAATAGATAAGTCAAATATTTCAATTTGTTATGTTCCGGGTAGTTTTGAGTTGCCAACTGCTGCTGTAATGATGTTAGAAGCTGATGATCAACTTGATGCCGTAATTTGTCTTGGTTGTGTTATTCAGGGTGAAACCAGACACTTCGAATTTATTTCGCAGGCAGTGGCAACAGGTATTATGAAAGTAGCTATAGATTATAATACTCCTGTCATTTTTGGGGTCCTGACGTGTGATACCATGCAGCAGGCAGAAGAAAGGGCAGGGGGAAAACATGGCAATAAAGGAGTAGAAGCTGCTTTTTCTTGTCTTAAAATGTTATTACTTGAACGTAAACTTCATAATAATTAGGTGAGCTATATATTTTTTTTATTTTTATAAACTTCCCTATGAAAATATTATTTATGGGTACGCCCGATTTTGCAGTAGCAACTTTGGATGCAATTTATAAAACAGGATACGAAATTGCAGCAGTTGTGACTACCCCTGATAAACCTTCAGGGAGAGGACAGCAAATTCATTATTCTGATGTAAAGAAATATGCTTTGGGAAAAAATCTGAGACTATTACAACCCGAAAAATTAAAAGATCCTATTTTTATTGAAACTCTGAAAGAACTGCATGCCGAATTGTTTGTTGTAGTTGCCTTCAGAATGTTACCTGAATCGGTTTATAATATTCCACCCTTAGGTACATTTAATATACATGCATCGCTTTTGCCAAACTACAGGGGAGCAGCCCCTATTCATTGGGCTGTGATGAATGGTGAAACGAAAACTGGTGTAACTTCTTTTTTTCTGAACAATGATATTGATAAAGGTGATATTATTGATTTTAGAGAAGTAGCAATCGGAGAAAATGAAACAACGGGAGAACTTTATGATAGGTTGAAAATGGAAGGTGCTTTCTTAGCTGTTAATACTATCAAATCTATCGAAAATGGGAGTTTTAAATTAATTCCACAAACCTCCCTTAGGGAAGAAAATATAAAGCTTGCTCCCAAAATAGAAAAAGAGGATACTCTTATCGATTGGAATCAACCGGCTAAAATAATTTTTAATAAAATTCGTGGGCTCTCACCTTCTCCCGGTGCTTATACTAAAATAAAAAATATTAATGGAGAAGAATCTATTTTAAAATGTTTCCAAGCCAAGGTTTCAGATGAAAAATCTGTTTTTTTACCGGGAACGATAACTACTGATAAATATAGTAATTTTTCTATTTCTACTAAGGATTTTCAAATTTTGCTTCAAAATGTGCAACTTGAAGGCAAGAGAAGAATGGAAATTAAGATATTTTTAGCGGGTTTCAAATCAGAAAATTATATTTTAAAATTATTTTAGTGTAATAAAACACCAACATTGTCCTTGGTTATTAACAATGCGGCTAATTTTATCAACAATTCGGAAAATGAATTAAAATAAACTTGATTATTCAAAATATCTTTTAACTTTGCATGCTAGTAGGAAATATGTTTATTAACCAAAATTATGTTAAAATGAACAAAGTTGAATTAATTAGTGCTATGGCTGAAAAAGCTGGATGTACAAAAGTACAAGCTAAAAATGCTTTAGAAGCTTTTATCGGTTCTACAACTGATGCTTTGAAAAAAGGACAAAAAGTTTCTTTGGTTGGATTTGGTACTTTTGCAGTAGTTAAACGCGCTGCAAGAAAAGGTCGCAATCCACAAACAAAAAAAGAAATGTTGATTCCTGCAAAGAATGTTGTAAAATTTAAAGCTGGTTCTGAACTTACTGCACACGTGTAGTATTTGATGAGAATTTTATGTAACAAAAAAAGCCCAATTCTGGGCTTTTTTTGTTACATAAAATTTTTTGCTTAAGAGATTATGAAAAATATTGAGTATGAATTGCTGAAAATAAGCGATCCAACTATCAGACAAAAGGTATCTTCTTATTTAAGTACATTTCTTTCTGTACCAAGATTACGTAGAATAAGTGATGTACTTGAAAACAGAACAAGACATGTTACAGTTGTTTTAGAGGATTTGTATCAGACACAAAATATTAGTGCCGTCATGCGAACATGTGAGTGTTTTGGAGTTCAGGATGTTCATGTGGTTGAAAATGAAAATGAATTTACTGTTCATAAAGCTATCTCTATGGGGGCAAATAAATGGCTTACTATTTCTAATTATCCAAAATCTGATAATAATCTGGAAAAATGCATTCTAACTCTGAAATCAAAGGGTTATAAGATAGTGGCAACTGTACCTGGTGAGGAGAGTTGTTTTTTGGAACAATTACCCATTACTGATAAGACTGCATTTCTTTTTGGTACAGAATTAACCGGTTTGACCAATGAAGCAATAAAAATGGCTGATGTATGTGTGAAAATTCCTATGTATGGATTTACTGAAAGCTATAATATTTCAAATTCTGTTGCAATAGTTCTTTCAAATTTTGTCGAAAAACTCAGAAAATCATCTGTTAAATGGCAATTATCTCCTTCTGAAAAAGAAGAATTACTCTTTGAATGGCTTCAGAAATCAGTTAAAAATCCGAAACTTATCATTGAAAAATATTTAAAATAAAAAATATTTTTTGCTGTATTAAAAAAAAATGTATCTTTGCAAACTTAAAAATTGAGAGTAAATAAATAATAATTGTAATGAAAAGGACATATCAACCATCGAATAGAAGACGCAAAAACAAACACGGTTTCAGAGAAAGAATGTCAACTGCTAATGGTCGTAGAGTTTTGGCTGCCCGCAGAGCAAAAGGCAGATTGAAATTAACTGTATCTGATGAAAGCTTAGGAAGAAAATAAAAATTATATTTTGTTTACAATTGAAAAGAAGGCATTGATGTCTTCTTTTTTTGTATTTTCGCAAACTTGTTTTTATAAGTTATTTTAGATTAATTTGGAACGCAAATAATTTAGCATGAAAAGACTATTGGTAATATTAATTTTTACTTTTAATTTAATAGTTATTTTTGCTCAGAATAATATCTCGGTTGATGGCATCATTGTGGTTGTTGGAAAAGAGATTATTATGAAATCTGATCTTGAAAATGCCTATTTCGAATATACTTCTCAAAATGGGACAGGAGAGAATGAGGAAGAAATTAAATGCGATATTCTAAAAAAAATTGTATTACAAAAATTGATGATTCATCAGGCTTCTTTAGATAGTATTGATGTTACTGATCAGCAAGTTGATGACCAAATTAACTATAGAATTGCTTATCTGATTCAGCAGGTAGGTGGTGATCCGAAAGTTATTGAGGAATATTATAAAAAACCACTTGCTGAGATCAAAAAAGATATGCGCTCCATGACACGTGAATATCTATTGGTTGAACAAGTTCAAAACTCAATTACCAGTCCAATATCTGTTACTCCTTCTGAAGTGAAAACATTTTTTGAAAGAGTATCTTATGATAGTTTACCTGTTGTTCAGGCAACATACGAATATGGTCACATAGTTAAGTTTCCTCCAGTTAGTGAAGAAGAAATTACAGCTATAAAAAATAAATTAAATGAATTTCGTGATCGGGTTCTTGCGGGAGAAAAATTTTCCATGTTGGCACGACTTTATTCTGATGATCCGGGTACAGCTTCTAAAGGAGGCAATCTTGGATTTGTTGAAAGAGGAACTCTTTATCCTGAATTTGAAGCAGTTGCTTTTAAGCTTAAAACAGGCGAAATCTCACAGGTTGTTCAAACAAAAGCCGGCTATCATATTATACAGTTAATTGAGAGAAGAGGAGAGTCTATTAATGTTGCTCATATTTTGCTTCAACCTAAGCCTTCACTTGATGAACAAGTGAAAGCGATTGAGTTCCTTGACAGCATTCGCTCCATTATTACTGCTCAAAAATTGGATTTTAGTAAAGCTGCACTTTTGTATTCTGATGATCCAAACAAAAATAGCGGAGGTTGGCTTGTGAATCCATACTCCAATTCAAATAAATTTGACAAGGAATCTATAGATCAGGCTACTTTTGTTACTATTGACAAGTTGATTCCCGAAAAATATTCCGAAGCAGTTCCTTTTGTTAATGAAGATGGAATGATGGGATATCGAATTATTTATTTAAAATCAAAAATTCCTGCTCATAAACCAAACCTTAAGGAAGATTATGATATGATTAAAAATGCTGCATTAGAAGAAAAAAAATACAACACTATTGATAAATGGATTAAAAATAAAGTTAAAGTAACCAGTATCAAAGTATCAGAAGAATATAAAAATTGCCCATTTGTTACTGAGTGGCAGATCCCTTAACCTCAATCAAATCTGAAAATGGAATTAAGTTTTAAAAATGATGTTGAAGCGATAGATGCTTTCGTTGAAAAATATGCTGAATTAAAAAAGGAAATAGCAAAAGTAATTGTTGGTCAGGATGATATTGTTAAAAATGTTCTGATGGCAATGTTTAGTCGAAGCCATGCTTTGCTTATTGGGGTCCCCGGACTTGCTAAGACTTTGATGATAACAACAATTGCTCAAGCTGTGAATCTTACGTTTAATCGTATTCAGTTTACACCTGATTTAATGCCTTCGGATATAATGGGTACTGAAATTTTGGATGAAAACAGAAAATTCAAGTTTGTAAAAGGACCCATTTTTGCAAATATTGTTTTAGCTGATGAAATTAATCGTACCCCTCCTAAAACTCAATCTGCACTTTTGGAGGCAATGCAAGAACGTTCTGTTAGTATGAACGGGATTACTTATAATTTGCCTGATCCTTTCTTTGTTCTGGCTACCCAAAATCCGATTGAACAAGAGGGAACTTATCCTCTTCCGGAAGCTCAACAAGATAGGTTTATGTTCAATATTTACTTAGATTACCCATCTTTTCAGGAAGAAGTTGATATTGTTAAAACAACTATTCATGGGGAAATGCAAGTGCCAAAACAGATTCTCTCAGTTGATGAAATCATATTTTATCAGAAATTACTTCAAAAAGTTCCAATCCCAGAAAATATTTATAAATATGCCGTGAATCTTGTTACTATGACTCGCCCTGATACTCCGCAAGCTCATAAATGGGCTAATGATTATCTTACTTGGGGAGCCGGTCCTCGTGCATCTCAATTCCTACTTGTCGGTGCTAGAACACACGCAGTTCTTAATGGTAAATATTCTCCTGATATTGAAGATGTTAAATCAGTTGCTCATAATATTTTGAGGCATCGTATTATTAAAAATTATAAAGCTGAGGCTGAAGGTATCTCCGTTGAAAATATAATTGATGAGTTATTAAAAGTATAGTGTTTTTGTTCACTAAATTCACCATATATGAATATTTATAGCAATAAAAAACGTTGGAAATTGTTGCTGTTTGGTTCTGCTGCTGTTGTTTTCCTTGTTATAATTTACTATTCAAATGTATTGATTAGTAATATTGCCAATGAAGAGAGACGACGAGTTGAATTATGGGCTGATGCTATATCCTATAAGGCTGAATTGGTTAATTATACTGAAAAGTTTTTCCAAACTATTAAAATTGAAGAAGGAAAAAGAGTGGCAATTTTTGCACAAGCTCTTCAAAAAGCTAATGAAGCTTCATTGGATGAAGATATGACCTTTTATCAAAATATTATCTCTTCCAATACAACTATTCCTTCAATTATTGTTAATAAAAATGGACAAATTGACTGTGCAGTTAATGTGACTCCTGAAGTGGCTAAAATGAAGAATATTTCTGAATTGGGTGAACAAATATCTGATTACGATAGTATTAAAATTCAATACTATCAGAATCGGTATAATTTGGTCTATTATAAAGAGTCTCAGATATATACAAATCTTCGTATTGTTCTTAATAATTTAGTTCAGTCATTTTTTCAAGAAGTTGTTATTAACTCAGCTTCAGTTCCCGTTATTGTTACGGATAGTTCTGAAAATGTTGTGATAGCTTATGGGAATATTGATTCTGCGAAGTTGCAAAATTCGTCTGAGTTACATGAAATTATTGCTCAAATGAAGCAGGAGAATAAACCGATTAAGATTACTTTACCGGAAGATAAGACCTGTTTTGTTTTTTATGAAGAATCTTCAGTCTTAAAGCAACTTCGACTGTTCCCTTTTTTGCAGTTTTTTATTGTATTGTTATTTGGAATAATTGCCTATCTTTTATTTAGCGTTGCAAGAAGATCCGAACAAAATCAGGTTTGGGTTGGAATGTCTAAAGAAACTGCTCACCAGCTGGGAACTCCTATTTCATCTCTCATGGCATGGAATGAACTTCTTAAAGATCAATGTATTGACAAATCAATCATTAGCGAGATAGATAAAGATGTTCATCGATTGGAGACTATTGCACAGCGGTTTTCTAAAATTGGGTCTATCCCGGAATTGAAGGAGGAAAATTTAGTTGTAATTTTAGAAGATTTTCTTACCTATCTCCAAACAAGAATATCCGGAAAGGTAAGTATCATCCTGAATAAACCCAAAAATGGAGATATAATTTTGCCTATAAACAGATATCTTTTTGAATGGGTTATCGAGAATTTATGTAAGAATGCTGTTGATGCAATGGATGGCTGTGGAAAAATTACTATCGATTTTATTGAAGAAGAAAAAGTAGTTCATATTGATATAACTGATACCGGAAAAGGGATTCCCCAGAAGAAGCAAAAAAATATTTTTAAACCCGGATATACCTCTAAAAAAAGGGGATGGGGTCTTGGGTTAACCTTATCTAAAAGAATTATTAAGGAATACCATAAGGGAAAGTTGATTGTTAAGTCGTCTTTTTTGGATAAGGGTACGGTTATGAGAATAACATTAGCTAAATCTAAAAAAAAGTAATTTATTCCAAGATATTTTTCTTTGAGGTAAATTTGAATCTTTCAGTTTTGTTTGAGAACAAAATGAGTGTATCTTGAGATATTTTATAGTTAGTAATGTTTTGCTTGATATTTTTACTAATAATTCTTTCTATTTCCATATCAGAGCATAATTTCTTGGTTGCTCCGGAAAAGTCCATAGTTATTCTCTTTTTTCTTGTATAATAGGTCCCAAAAAATTTATTGCATCCATAGTTCCCGTAATATCTTCCGTTTGTGTCAAAAACAATATAAGGACTATTAAGTTGATGTGAATCAATATTTTGATTTTCAACAGAAGTGAATATCCATACAGTTGACTTTAAGGGCATATTAGAAACTGATTCTATTGCTTTCTTTTGACTTTGACAACTATCCAAAATGATAAAGAATAATAATATGATGATTATTTTTTTCATTTGGAAAAATATTGGCATTGGTGGTTACTTTTACAATTAATTCTTGAAAAAATTATTATTGATTTCATCAATATAGTTTAATAGTTCATTTTTCCCTAGACCGTTTCTAGAAGAAGTGATGAAGAAGGGCGGAAGTTCTTCCCAGTTTTGTAGCATTTTTTGTTTAAAGGAAGATAGATTTTCCACAACTTTTTTATTGGATACTTTATCAGATTTAGTAAAAATAATTGAGAAGGGAGTTTTCATTTCTCCCAATTGATTGATAAATTCCAAGTCATTTTTCTGAGGTTCAATTCGCGAATCAATCAAAACAAAAACCAATTGAAGGTTTTCCCTTAATAAAATATAATCATGAATCATTTTTACCCAATTGATACGATATGTTTTCGAAATCGAGGCATAACCATAACCGGGTAAGTCGACTAAATACCATTCATCATTTACAAGGAAGTGATTAATGGTTTGTGTTTTCCCGGGATGAGAAGAAATTTTAGCAAGATTTTTGTTGTTGCCAAGCATGTTTATTAGGGAAGATTTTCCTACATTTGAGCGCCCAATAAAAGCATATTCAGGTAATAAAGGTGGGGGACATTTGTTCCATTCAACTACACTCTGCAAATATTTTATTGATTTTATAACCATTATTTTGTTTTAGAATAGGTATTTAATGTACTTGAAGAGTCTGAGATAATAATTTTTAATGATATGAATAGACATGACGAATTTTCTTGTTTTCGTATATGTCAGCAATCTTAATAAGGATGCATATTTCTTCTACAGGACCAAATTCATCATTAGGGGAAACGCCAAAATATTGCATAGTAGAGGTAAGTGAAATATATGTTTTTATAAGGGGAGGAATTGACACTTTTAAATCACGAATATTTTGATTTAAAATTTTGAAATCCTCCTTAATGGAATTTCCTGAATTGCTGAAAACTTGTTTTATAGAATCAATTCCTCTTTCTGTTTCTACTGTTTTAAATGGATGAACTAATTCAGGGTCCCCTTGGAAATGATTTGCAAGATAATTGAGAATCATATTACGAGCTATACGATTGTATTGATTATACATAGTCATTTTTCCAAAGAAATATTTAGCGGAGGGATTATTCACAATTAAGGCTCCCAGTCCGTCCCAAATGTTATCAAGTGCAAATAAACTTTCACGAAAATTGTTAGAAGCCTGATATTTTGGTTGGACGAAACTTCTTCCCAATTCAATGCATTCTTGCCATTGGTTTTGAATGAATTTTTCTGAAAAATAAAATAATTTTGATGATGGAGTATGAGGATATCCATTTTGGTCAAGAGGTACATCTTTTCCAATAACGAAACGATATGCACTGATAATCTCATTTGCATTGTTGCTCCAAACTATTAGTTGTTTAAATGGGACTTCAGAAGTGTCGTATTCGTCAATATCAACTTCTTCGCCTGTGCCACCTCCGGCTGCTCTGAAAGTAAGTTCTCTCAACCTTCCGATTTCCAACATTGTATTGGGAGCATTATGTGCATCAATCATATAGATAGAATTATTCCCGGATGTAGTATTGCGGACAAATTTTTCTTTTGTAAGTTCACTTTTTAAAAGATCGAGATCAATAGGATCTATAATGTTCTTCATTTTTTAATATAAATTTTTTAGGTCGTAAACTTGTTCCTTTAGCCATTGAGCCCATTGCTTTTCGGTTTTTGAATTATCAAAAGTACTAAATTTTATTTTATTTCCAAAAACTATGGTAAACTTTTTTCCCGTCTGCCGAAACATTTCATCCGGCAAAAATATCATTTCTATATTAGATTTTATACCAATTTTTTTCCTGAAATTTGCAATATTATAAAAACGGTTGCTGTTTTTTCCATCGAAATAAACTGGAACAATATCTCGTTGATGTTCTTTTGCTTTAGATATAATTGTTTTTTTCCATTCCAGATCATAGATTTCTCCTTTTTGTTTCCTTGAGCATAGACCTGCCGGAAAGTAAATGATGAGGTCGTCAGAAGCAAAAATATCATTTAGTTGCTTGATAGAATCTTGCTTATTTCTGCCATGTTTATTTATTGGAGTAAATACTCCTTCAAGAGGTTTTAACTGCATTAAAAGATCATTTACAGGCAATTTGATATCTGAACGATATTTTCCCAGTAAGCTGATCATGGTCAACCCGTCAAGCCCACCCAATGGATGATTGGATACAATTATGTGTCGCCCATCTTTAGGCATATTTGCCTCATTTACTACTTTAATTTCTATTTTAAATAAATCTTCAAGACCATGAGTGGCAAAAAGAATTGGAGGTTCATCTTTGTGTTCACTGATAAAATTGTTGATTTCTTCCTCATGAATAAGCCTTCTTATTTTATTGAATACAAAATTCGGGATTTTTTTGTGCAATTTTGGATTCTTTTGTTTGAAAGCTTCTTCTACATCAATTCTCATTTTGGTTATTATTGATTATTTGGATATATTATTTTTTTGTAAGCCACGAATTAGGGTTTTGATAGGAATTGTTTTTCCACACTTCAAAGTGAAGTTCGTAGGGCGATTTTCCAATGTTACCAACAACTTGTTTTGTATTTACTTTATCTCCTTTTTTAACATTGATATTAGTCAAGTTTTGGTATACTGTGAGATATTCTCCATGTCTTATCATAAGTACTTTTGTGCCAAGGACATCCAGCACTCCGGAGACAACTCCTTCATAAACACTTCTTACTGATGTTCCCGGTTCAACGAGAATGTCAATTCCTCTGTTTTCAATCATAACGGAAGGAACATCCGGGTGCGGATAATTTCCAAAATCACTTACTTTAACTCCTTTTGCGACCGGCCAGGGAAGCCGTCCCTGATTATTGACAAATGAGTTGCTCAATGT
>JAEWNB010000187.1 GCA_023392945.1 Bacteroidota bacterium | reverse complement strand
TACTTTACTTTCTACTATAAAGGAAAAGCTAAAATCGTAAACTATCACGGAACCCTAAACATAATAAGATAAAAATTTATTTTCTTATTTTTGAAAACTGTCCGAATTTTTTCGGACAGTTTTTTTTATTATAAAAGAGACTTTATAAACAAAAAATGCATAACAGAAAATACAAATAGAACTAAAAAACTAACTTTATTTGAGAGAGAATTAAATAAAAAAGAGGCAAAAACCATAAAAAAAGTGTTGTAAAATTTTATTCTACAACACTTTGCGGAGAGAAAGGGATTCGAACCCCTGGAGGCTTACACCTCAACGGTTTTCAAGACCGCCGCAATCGACCACTCTGCCATCTCTCCGCGGCAAAAGTACAAAAAAAAACTTTCCCTTGAATATAAAATTCTATTTTTTATTATCTGTTGTAACACTATTTTATTTTGTTAATATATTAAAACTTACTACCTTTGCAAAGAATATAAAATTATAATATTATTATTCGATAATCTCTTAATATACAATTTAATATAATATTTTTATGGAAAATTTAATGAAGCAATTAGCTAAACAAAAAATTGAGCATCCTATTGAAGTTTATTATAATTTATCCTACGATGAATTATATAAGCATGAGACTGACCCATCATTGGAAGGGTATGACAAAGCTTTCCACACAAAATCAGGGGCACTTTCAGTTGACACAGGAATTTTTACGGGTCGTTCACCAAAAGACAAATATGTCGTTAAAGATTCAGATTCAATTGACAATGTTTGGTGGGCCGGTGCCGGTAAAAAAGGCTCTGACAATAAGCCAATTTCAAAGGAAATATGGGATTACTTAAAATCTCTTAGCCAGAAACAATTGAGTAATAAAAAAATATATGTAATGGATGGCTATTGTGGTGCTAATGAAAACAGTCGTCTTAAAATCAGATTTATTACTGAAGTAGCATGGCAAGCTCATTTCATTAAAAATATGTTCATCCGTCCTTCTGAAGAAGATCTAAAAAACTTTGAACCCGATTTTGTTATTCTAAATAGCTGTAAGACAACAAATCCAAAATGGAAAGAACAAGGACTTAACAGTGAAGTTTATGTTGCATTTCACCTTACTGAAAGAATGGGTTTAATAGGTGGTTCATGGTATGGTGGGGAAATGAAAAAAGGTATTTTTTCCATCATGAACTACTATTTGCCATTAAAAGGGATTGCCACTATGCACTGCTCTGCCAATCAAGGGAAAAAAGGAGATACCGCAATCTTTTTTGGTCTTTCCGGAACAGGAAAAACCACTTTATCAACTGATCCAAATAGGGCTCTCATTGGCGATGATGAACATGGTTGGGATGAAAACGGAATTTTTAATTTTGAAGGGGGCTGTTATGCAAAATGCATTAATCTCAGCGAAGAAAAAGAACCCGATATCTTCCATGCAATAAAACGTGATGCTCTTTTAGAAAATCTGGTTATTGATGACGAAGGGAACATTGATTTCGATTCTGCAGCAAAGACTGAAAACACTCGTGTTTCTTACCCCATCTATCATATTGACAATATTGTAAAACCTGTTTCAAAAGGAACTCATCCGAGTAAAATAATTTTCTTATCAGCAGATGCTTTTGGGGTACTCCCTCCTGTTTCCATTTTAAACAAAGAACAAACCATGTATTACTATTTAAGTGGTTATACTGCAAAATTAGCCGGAACAGAAGTTGGAATTGTAACTCCTCAACCTACTTTTTCTTCTTGTTTTGGGGCTCCGTTCCTATTACTTCACCCGACAAAATATGCTCAGGAATTGACCAAAAAGCTCACAGAACATCACTCAACAGTTTACCTTGTTAACACAGGATGGATTGGTGGCGGCTATGGTGTAGGAAAACGTATCTCGCTGAAGGATACAAGAACTATTATCTCAGCTATCTTAAATGATGAATTATTAAACTGTGAGACAGAAATGGTAAAACCATTTAATTTATTTATTCCAAAGAGAATTAATAACATTGATCCTGCCATTTTAAATCCTGAAAATAGCTGGAGTGATAAAGAAGCATACAAAGCAAGTGCCACTCAATTAGCAGAAGCTTTTATAAAGAATTTTGAGAATTTTACAGAAAATGAAGATGCCAAAATGTTGGTTTCTTTTGGTCCAACTGTATAGAAAATTTTTCACTAATCTTATTGAAAAAAAAAGAGGCTGTCCAAAAGGACAGCCTCTTAACATATTAAGAGGGCAACCTCCTATGCATTTTCTTTATCAAAATTTTCTTTCATATTTTTCAAAGCTTCAATATCGCCCAGAGTAGTTTTTTCTGTACTTTCATTTATTCTGGCAATATCTTTGGCTTTCTTTCTTTCGTCAGATTGAGTACGTTTTCCATCTTCTTCTTTAGTATCCTGCCATGTTTTGGTATGAGATAAATTTATTTTCTTGGCTTCTTTAGAAAATTCTACAACTTTAAAAGAAAGAGTCTCGTCAACTTTAGCCATTTCTTTATCTTCTTTCAAAAGAGCACGATTAAAAGCAAATCCTTCAATTCCATATGGAAGTGCTACCACAACGCCTTTATCATTCTGACTAAGAATAGTTCCTTCGTGAACAGATCCAATAGTGAAGACACTTTCAAATACATCCCATGGATTTTCTTCCAATTGTTTATGTCCCAAACTTAATCTGCGATTTTCTGAATCTACTTCAAGAACAACAACTTCGATAGAATCACCAATTTTGGTAAATTCAGCAGGATGTTTAATTTTCTTAGACCAAGAAAGGTCGGAGATATGAATCAATCCGTCAACTCCTTCTTCAAGTTCAACGAAAATACCGAAATTGGTAAAATTACGAACGACCGCATTATGTTTTGAACCAATAGGATATTTTTCCATAATATTTGACCATGGATCAGGAATTAATTGTTTAATTCCCAATGACATTTTGCGTTCTTCGCGGTCAAGAGTTAATACAATAGAATCAACTTCATCTCCTACTTTAAGAAAATCATGAGCTGTACGAAGATGCTGTGACCAGGACATTTCTGAAACATGGATTAAACCTTCAACGCCCGGGAGGATTTCAACAAAAGCACCGTAATCAGCAATAACAACAACCTTACCTTTAAGATGGTCTCCAACTTTCAAATCAGGATCAAGGGCATCCCATGGATGTGGAGTAAGTTGTTTTAACCCAAGGGCAATACGTTTTTTGTTTTCATCAAAGTCAAGGATAACCACATTAATTTTTTGATCCAACTGAACAATTTCTTCAGGATGTACAATTCTACCCCAAGAAAGATCGGTAATATGAATCAATCCGTCAACACCGCCTAAATCAATAAATACTCCGTAGCTGGTAATATTTTTAACTGTTCCTTCAAGAATCTGTCCTTTTTCAAGTTTAGCAATAATTTCAGCTTTTTGAACTTCGAGTTCATCTTCAATCAAAGCCTTATGAGAAACGACTACGTTCTTGTATTCATGATTGATTTTAACAACCTTGAATTCCATGGTCTTATCGACAAAAATATCATAATCACGAATAGGTTTAACGTCAATTTGAGATCCCGGCAAGAATGCTTCGATTCCGAATACATCAACAATTAAACCACCTTTGGTTCTGCATTTTACATAACCGGTAATAATTTCTTGATTATCATAAGCTTCATTAACGCGTTGCCATGATTTGAGCAGACGGGCTTTCTTATGTGAAAGTAATAATTGTCCTGTTGCATCTTCCTGACTTTCAACATAAACTTCAATTTCATCTCCAATTTTCAAATCAGTTTTATATCGAAGTTCAGAAGCCGTAATAACACCATCTGATTTAAATCCAATATTTACAACTATTTCACGAGAATTGAAAGATACAATAGTTCCCATGATAACAGCTTGTTCATCAATAGATTTAAATGACTTTGAGTATAGTTCTTCAAGATTTGCTTTTTCTAGTTCACCATATTTATGGCCTTTCTTTTCCAATGAATCCCAATTAAAATTTTCAATGGATTCATAATCGTTTTTAATTTCAGTAAGCTTACGTGGAGCTTTTTCTTTAATTGGTTCTTCTGTATGCACAACCTCCGTAAATGGAAGTTCTTCATTAACAGCTTCTTCTGTTGGAATTTCTTCCGTTACAGTTTCCATTGGTTGGTTTTCTTCATTAGTAACTTCCTGTTGGGGAGTAACTTCTTCAGAAATGTTTTCTAATTCTTCTGACATCTTTTTTGATCGATCTGCAGTTGCAAATCATTTTTTTTTAAGTTTGACATGAGGTTAACTTATTTATTATCAAATCAAAGAGCCTCTTTTGATTTAAGGGGACAAAAATACAAAAAAATTCAACATCTTT